>JBEKTG010000226.1:0-5919 GCA_049516275.1 Candidatus Acidiferrales bacterium | reverse complement strand
AGACGAACAGAAGCGGCAGAAAGAGACGCGGTTCGCGCGCCGACGGAGATGTGCGCTCAAATTCAGTGCTAAACCAGAGAAAAAGCTCTTGCAATCGCCGGCGTCGTTAGAGATACCGCGTTTCTCGGGACTTTCGGCTAGAGCAGAATTTTGGGTGTATGATCCCGCTAATCAACACTTATGTGGCAGAAGCCATCGCATGCTCCAAGGGAGGAGTTCTCTCCGGAGGTTGCTCTCCGGATGCTGCATCTCATGTTCCGTAAACTTGAGATAGTGATCATCTTCTGCGGCACCTATCGTATTTTTTTCCTGCAATATGGTAGCCACTGGGAAAAACCAGCCCTCGTAACTACTGTTGCCGTCACAGCACTCGCAGTCATCACTCACTATTTCATTTGGCCTATAGAAACGATCGGTCCTATTCCCACACTTATGTGGCTCGTATTTCTTCAAGCACTTTTCTTGTTCGTTCTGCTCGCGGGCCACCACATTGGCAGTGGGTCGATACTGCTCATTTCTGTTGTCGGATTTTGCGCGATATTGACTGGCGTGGGATTCTGGCGGGTTTTCTCTGCACGAGAGAAGGCGCGATGACTTCCGATTGGTGCGTGACTTGTCCCGTAGCCGCGCCAGGACATAAGGTCGCCCGGTTTTGTGCCGCGGTCAAGGCAGGGCGTGTAGCTTTCAACTGATGACCGAATAACGGATGCATACTGGCTCCGACGGAAGGAACCACGTTGTTCTTGTCTTCGGATACGTGAATGACCTGAGACTCCCGAGTAGTCGCATTATCAGAAACTGACCCGCTACCGAACGCTCCGCATTCTTCAGAGGGGAAAAGTTTCTTGGAGGCTTCTGTCCGAAGGGGGAACGAAGGCTTGTTATCTGTTTCGAACTGCTACAACGGGTGCGCTTGACACAGAGGCCGGTTGGACGTAAAAACCACCCATATGCGGAAGGAATCTACGCCTCTCACCGAATCCGATAGTCAATCGACAATACAAGGCGAAGACAGATTTGCCGTCGGCTGGCGGAAGCTTACGCGCGAAGAATTCGTCGAGGCTATCAGCGCGGCTGTGCTGGATACGGTGCAAAAGCACGAATCAGAGCAGGCCGCAAAATCGCCTAGCACCCGTCCGGCCCCCGCTGAACCGCCGCTTTAAGCTTTCTGCCTTTATTGTGGTTCCAATATCTGCCGTCAGGTTTTAGTCAACGCGGGCAGCGAAGATGGCTGGCTGGGATGAGCGGTTTCCTGCCGTTCGATCCAGACGAGCAGCAGCAGCGCGGGCAGTGTAACCACGGTCGTAAGCAGGAAGAAGTGAACCCAACCGACGCGTTCAGCCAGCACTCCGCTCGACGATGCCACCATCGTGCGGCCGACTACCGCAAGCGATGAGAGCAGCGCGTACTGCGTCGCTGTGAATGCAGGGGAGCAAAGGCTCGAAAGATAGCCCACCAGCGCCGTGCCGGCCATCGCGCCGGTCACGTTTTCGGCCGTCACGCACAGCGCGAGATAGGGCAGCTTGTGGCCGCCTACGACTTGCAGCACGTAAAATAAATTTCCCGCCGATTGCAGCAGGCCGCATACCATCAGCGAGCGCAGAATGCCAAAGCGCGCCGTCACAACTCCGCCGGCGAGCGCTCCTATGACGGTCGCGAAGAAACCAACCAGCTTCGACATGGCGGCGATTTCGTCAAGCGAGAATCCCAGCGAGATGTAGAGTGGCGTCGCCATGATGCCCGCCATGGCTTCTCCCAGTTTGTAGCCCAGAACAAACAGAAGAATCACCGGCCAGATCGGGCGCCGCATGAAATCGGCGAAAGGCCCGATCACTGCGGTCGAAAGCCACTGACGGAACGCCGGGCGTCTATCGCTGGCCGCACCCGGAAAGGAAACAGCAGTTTCCCGCGTGACGTGAGGTTCGGGGCCGAACAGGAAAACCAGAATCCCCACGGCGAGCAGCGCTGCCATGGTCGCATACGCGGCAAACCAACCCGCCCGCGCGGCGATTACCAGCGTACCGGCTCCCGAAACGAGCATGGCTATGCGGTAGCCGGTCTGAATCATGCCCGCGCCGGGGCCTTGAAGCTCGAGCGGGAGAATTTCCACGCGCCACGCATCGATCACGATGTCCTGGCTTGCGGAGAGGAATGCCACAACGAGCGCCAGCGCTCCCATCATGGCGAGGTGGTGCTTGGGATCGCCCGCGCCTAGCGCCAGTATCGCTACGATCAACGCGATCTGGATAGTGACTCCCCAGCCGCGGCGCCGCCCGAGCGGCAGGGGCGGAGGGAGCCGGTCAAGCAGCGGCGACCACACGAACTTGAACGCGTAGGGTATGCCAACCAGCGCGAACGCTCCGATTGCCGCGCGCCGCACGCCTACGGTGGCAAGCCACGCTGAAAGAGTCGTATAGGTGAGCAGCAGAGGCAGGCCGCTCGAGAAGCCCAGCAACAGGACGAGCAACACTCGCCGATCTGAATAGACTGCGAGGGATTGCCGCCAGCCGGCCAGCTTGCTCGTTTCCATATTATTAGCGCTTTGCTGGCCCTGATGTTCCGTCACGCGCTCCGCCACGGCATTTGCCATTGGAAACTTCTAACAGGACACTGCATCCGCAGCGCATATGTTAGTTCAATTTTATGGCGGATAGATGGTGCGTGAAGGCGGGTGATGTTGAACCGTCAACGTAATTGGATTCCACCGATGCTTGTTCGCCCCGCATCGAGCTGCCCGCGCCTGGCGTACCGCTGCCTCAGCGGCAGATCGCGCCTAATCGCAAGCTCCGTGACGGGTTGCAGGCAATTTGGCGCCGTCGCCTAGAACGAAAGTCGAGCCGGAACCCGGATCGATTATCAAGCGATCCGGGTCCGGCCCTGATTCCGTGTGCCCTGCTGCGTCACAGATTGTGAATGCTAGCGGTGAATGGTTGTCGCAGTCGGCGGACCGGCGTGTTGCTGGCGGCGTGGCATGTTGCTCGGCATACGTTCTGTCGACTGGGGCGGTAGCGGCCGCATCTGGTTCGTGCTGACGTGGTCGCTGATTGCCTGCAGCCTTTTCAGGATGCCCTGCCACTGCGTCCAATCAAGTTGCCGCAAAAACGGCCTGAGTCCCTGGATGAACGGGTCCTCGAGCACGGTTTCGCCATTTGTCTCCGGAACGAAGAAGCGGTTCAGACCGACCCCCAGGGCTTCGGCGATCTTCTCCAGCGTGCCGAGGCTGGGCGTCATCTGTCCACTTTCGATCCGCGACAAATAGGAACGGGAGACGCGAGAGCGTGCCTGAAGCTGGCTCTGCGTCATGCCGCGCGATTCCCTCAACTGCCGGATGCGCTGGCCGATATTTTCGACGGTATCTCGATTCGGCCAGTTCTCAAACAGTTGACGGTCGTCCCCCGGCAAATCCTGAGGCGACGGCGTCGGAATGACGAACGTCACCTTCGGGGGCAGCAAGCGCAAACACCGGCGGCAATTGCCCGTGCGTGTGCGGTATTGCACCAGTCCACATACGTGACAACGGATTACTTCGCGGTCCATTTCCATGCTTGTTTCCACAGCTTCTTTTTCCGCCACCGGGTCTCCTCGCAGACTATTCCGGCAATGCGAAGGGGAGGAACATCATTTGAACGTATTTCTAGGGAAGGCAGGAACTGGCGCGCGAGTGATTGTCTACAGTGTGCCAATTCTTGTCAAGATAATTTTGTTTTCCCCCCAACAAAGCAAGCCAGTCTACCGCTACAGCTATAGTCATAGAAATAGTACGGATGCCCATTTTTTCGCATCCAGCAACGCCCACGTTCCCCCGTGAGAGTGACACTGTTCGTCTGAGAAACATTGCGCCGGGCTGATTGAAAATGACATTTTGCGCCATGCCCCTCGAAACCAAACGGCTTCGCCTCTCCCACTTTCGCCGCCATCTTTGCCCAAGCACGCGCTCCGCCAAACCCATCTCTCTAATATTTGTTTTGTGGTATGAGTTCACTGTCATTTGCCGCTGCGCCGCGAATCGATGGCCCAACTCCAACGCTGGATCGGCGGGAAGACCGTCTTAGAATGACCGCGGAGGTCGTCGAATGAGTGATCGACAGGATGCCTGGAAACTTTTGTGCGAATACACGCAAAGCGAAAGCCTGCGAAAACACGCCCTCGCTGTGGAAGCCTGCCTGCGCGCCTACGCGCGTAAGCACGGAGCCGATGAGGAACTGTGGGGCCTTACCGGATTGCTCCACGATTTCGATTACGAGCGCTGGCCCAACGACGAGCACCATCCCGAGAAGGAGCATCCCTTCGAAGGCTCGAAAATCCTGCGGCAGCATGGATACCCGGAGGAGATGATCCACGCGATCCTCGGCCATGCGAATTATTCCGGCGTGCAGCGGACTTCGGCGCTCGACCATGCCCTTTTTGCCTGCGACGAGCTGTCCGGTTTCCTCACCGCCTGCGCGCTGGTGAAGCCCAGCAAAAGCATTCACGATGTCGAGGCCGCGTCAGTGAAGAAAAAACTGAAAGACAAGGCGTTCGCGCGAGGCGTGAGCCGTGACGACGTGTACAAAGGCGCGGAAGAATTAGGTGTGCCGCTCGACGAACACATCAACTTTTGCATCGCGACCATGCGGGAAGTCGCCGGCGCTTTGGGCCTTTCCGGAGCGGCTTAGATTTTTTTCTTTCATACGCGGCGAAAATAAAAAAATCCTTCCGCCGTGGCTTCTTTTCGGCATGCAAAACATTTTCCACACTTCCACATCGATTCATTTCGCCGACGCGCGCTTGATGTTGGGCGGTCTATGTTACAATCTCGCGATTTCGATGGAACGCGCCGGAGAATTTCTCGGAAAAGTTGTCCGAAAACTCGAGAGGCCCGAGGCCTCTCTCGCCTGGCTCAAGGGTTCCTGGTCCACTATCGTGGGGAAAACGCTGGCCGCGCACACGCGGCCCATCCGATTCGAGAATGGCTGCCTCGAAGTTGCTGCGGACGGGAAAGGCTGGCGGAAGCAGCTGGAGGGCATGAAGCGCGAGTTCTGCGCGCGCGTAAACGAAGCCTGGGGAAAAAATCTCATCCGCGAGATCAAGTTCGTTGCCGCGAAGCCCGGCCCCAAAGTGTCTCGCGAGTTCGACAACGAGCACACTCCTTTCGTTCGCCGTCGAAAAGGCTAGCTTCCCTCTCGCAATAGCGCCGGACGGCGGGTTTGGCGCAGCCACCATTTCTTGCATGTTTGCTCAGCGCACAAAATGGAACCTCGCGTCCAACCGCTTGAGCGAAGCCCGCGCCAGGCATCGCGCCTCCGGGCGCCCGCTGATCGATCTAACCGTCTCGAATCCCACAGAAGCTGGTTTCGTCTATGACGGCGAGTCCATTCTCGATGCGCTCCGCCATCCGGACGCTCTGAAATACCATCCCGATCCGCAGGGCCTGCCGGCGGCGCGGCGAGCCGTCGCGGAATATTATTCTCGGCATGGAGCGAGCGTCTCCATCGAGGACATCGTGCTCACGACGAGCACGAGCGAAGCCTACTCCTTCGTCTTTCGCATGCTTTGCGATCCGGGCGACGAAATCCTTGTCCCGGCGCCGAGCTATCCGCTTTTCGATTTCCTTGCCGATATTCAGGATGTAAAACTGCTGCCCTATCGCTTGTTTTACGATCACGGATGGCAGATCGATTTCCATGCGTTGAAGGATGCGATCACTGCTCGTTCCCGCGCCGTGATCGTCGTTCACCCAAACAACCCCACCGGTCACTTCCTCAAGCCGCGCGACTTGCAGGAACTCAACGCCATCTGTTCGAGCCGGGACATGGCCCTGATCGCGGACGAAGTGTTTCTCGATTTTGGTCTGCAGGAGGCGCCGCCCTTCACTTGCGCCGCCAATCGCGGCGCGCTCACGTTTACGATGAGCGGCCTTTCGAAAATTTGCGGGCTGCC
>JBEKTG010000225.1:0-5931 GCA_049516275.1 Candidatus Acidiferrales bacterium | reverse complement strand
AGGAGCCCTGCGAGCACGGAACCACATCGAAGCCCTGCTGCTTGAGCGCTTCGCCTACGCGTTTCGAAAAATAGACGTTGCTGTCAATCAGCAACACGCGCGGACGGCTTGCCGAAGGATTCACGACCGGCCCTCCGCTCGCGATGATCCCGCGTTCGCTTCCAGCGCTTTCGTGAGCGCGCGAAGATCGAGTACGTCGATGGCCTCTTCCCCTAAAAGCAGACTGCCGCAAATATAGCCCGGCGCTGCTTGCTCTGCCGGCCGGATCTCGCCGGCCACTAATTCGGATTCACCGTTCACCGGAATCGCGAGCAGTTCTCCCGATTCCGCGGCGCTACCATCCGCAATCAGATAGAAGAGATTCGCAGACGACTTGCGCCCACCGACGATGTCGCTCGCGTTGCAAACGGGCACGATTTTTCCCCGGCGGATGATGACTCCCGAAACCAGGCTCGTCGAATGCGGAAAACGGTGCAGCCGAACGGGCGGTGACAATTCAGCCACGAGGTTGGCAGGCGCGGCGAAGCGCCGCTCACCGATGCGTACGAGCACGAATGATTGCCCAGATTCCGGAGCCGCTGTCGGCGTCGCGTTCATTGACGTGTGGATCGGCGCGTTCACAGGCGGGCACCCTCGAGTTCGCGTTGCGACGCCTGATGTGCGGCCTCTCCAAGGCGCCAGAATTCCTGGGATGTGAGGAACCCGGCCGGTTGCACGACGGGTATCACATGGTCGTCGATGTAAGTGAGCCCTCGATACCACCGGCGCTCGTCCCCCGTGAAAGCTCTGGGAAGAGGATACGCCGCGGAAATCTCGGTCATCCGGTCGATCCGGTCCACCAGAATCGCGGCGCGAAGCTGCCGCAGAATCAGGACTAGTGTGGGCCGCGAGACGGGGAGGCCAAAATGCTGCGCGGCATTTACCACGTAATATTTTTGCCGGGCGCGATCGATCGTGTGACGAACCTTGGGCAGGTCAGGGCAGTCGATTTCATTCGCCGTGCCGGAAAGGCTGTCGGTGCTGCGAATTTCCTGGACGTCGCTTGCGGCTATGGCAAAGGTCTGGTTCGAAACCGAGAAGAGAATGATCGCTTCCGACGGTCCGCTGCGGCGCTCCTTCGCCGGTTCGAACGTGGCGAATTTCATCGGACTGCCGCCGGCGCCAGTGGGCACAATCTGGTAACGTGCTGCACGATGGCCGTGCTGATGGAGTCCAGCGGCAAAACCTCGTCCACCGCTCCCGCTTTGATTGCTTCGCCCGGCATGCCAAAAATTGTGGAGCTGGCTTCGTCTTGCGCGATCACGTAGCCGCCGTGGGCCTTCACCGCTTTCGCGCCCCTGGTGCCGTCATTTCCCATGCCGGTCAGAATCACTGCCACGGCGAAAGTGCGGGCGTATTCGGCGGCGGATTCCAGCGCCATGTCCGCGCTGGGGCGGTAGCGGTGGCCTTCGACGGACGGATCCGCATCGAGACGCACGTTTCCCACGGGAGATATCCGCAGGTGGTGCGATCCGGGACACAGATACACGATTCCGGGTTTGGCGGATTCGGTTGCGTGAAGCTCTTTGACAGGCAACGCGGAGATTTCAGCCAGTTGCTGCAGAAATTGTTTTGTGAACGTGGCCGGCATGTGGAGCACCAGCAAAACAACGCCAGGAAAATCCACCGGCAACCCGGCGACCACCCGCGCCACCGCCGCTGGACCGCCCGTGGAAGCCGCGATCACGACGAAGGGGAACTTCGCGTTGTTTCGCGGAGCAGTGTCTCTCTTTTCATCTGCTTTCTTCGCGGCGAGGCAGGGCGCCTGCGTTCCCGCTCGGCTCGCTGTACGGATCACGCGAACCTTTGCCGCTCGCTTGAGCTTTCGCGTGAGCTCCTCGCGAATTGTCTGCATGTCCAGGTCGATCGCACCCGTAGGTTTGGGCACGCAGTCGATCGCTCCCAGTTCCAGCGCGCGCAGGGCGGATGCAGCGTTCTTTCGGGCCGCGGAGCTGACCACGACGATGGGCCGGGGATTCTGCGACATGATGATCTCGATTGCCTCCAACCCATTCACGTGCGGCATCTCGATATCCATCGTGATCACATCGGGCCGCAGCGATTCGGCCAGCGCCACCGCCTCGCGGCCGTCGCCCGCCTGGCCGATTACTTCCAGCCCCGGATCCGAGTGAATGATTTCCCGGAGCACTTTGCACATGAAGGGGGAATCATCGACGATCAGCACCCGCGTCTTTTTGAGTTCGGTGTTGGCCATGTCAATCCTGTTGCGCCGCCACGCTGTCGATGGGTCGCCCCAGCATCGCATTTGCGCCGATCAGGTTCTCGACCACCGATAGCAACTGGTCTTCCTGCACCGGTTTCGTCAGGAAGCCAGCCGCGCCTTCCTTTACCGCACGATCGCGGTGTTTTGCCCCCGCACGCGATGTGACGACGAGAACGGGAATCTGCCACGTCGAAGTGTCTTGCCGCAGGTGCGCCATCAGCTCGTAGCCGTTCATGCGGGGCATTTCGAGGTCGGTGATAAGCAGGTTGCAGCCGGCTCCGGCGATGATTTCCGCCGCTTCCAGCCCGTCCGAGGCAAGCCGCACGCGATAACCGGCCTTTTCGAGCATTCTGCCCACAAATTTCCGAACGCTGATGGAATCGTCCGCCACTACGATCACGCGTTCATCCGCAACGGGATCGATCGCTTCCGCTGGAATCTGCCCGCTAGCCACTGCTTCCGCACCCGGCGCAAAAACGCGCGCCGCCGGTGACGCCAGGGACTGGCCGCGCTGCTCCGCTGCTTCCGCGGAGACAAGTCTGTTCAAATCGATCAGAAGAATAAGGCTGCCGTCCGGCGCGATCGTCGTGCCGGGGAAAAGTTTGACGCGCCGCAGGTATGCACCGAGGCTCTTAATGACGATTTCGTCCTTGCCCAGCACTTCGTCGACAACGACGCCCACCTGTTTGCCAGCCACCTTTACGATGACCATGTGGAAATAGCCGTTCGTCGGCTCGAGCGGCGGCAGGCCGAGTTGCAGGTCGAGGCGCACGACCTCGGTAACCACGTCGCGCACCCGCGTGAGGAGCTTGCCTCCCACATCCTCGATGTCGTAAGCGCGCAGCCGGCGGATTTCCTCGATCATCGCCAAAGGAAGAGCGAACACGAGCTTTCCGCAGCGCACGAACAGCGCCTGCGAAATGATCAGCGTCAGCGGCACCTTCACTGTAAAGCAGGCACCGCGTCCCGTTTCCGAGCGGACTTCGATCTCGCCGTTCAAGGCTTGCACGTTCGAGCGGACGACATCGAGCCCCACGCCTCGCCCCGCAAGCTCGGAGGTGGTGGCAGCCGTGGAAAAGCCGGGACGGAACAAGTATTCGCGGAGCTCGCGTTCGGAAAGCTGTGAAGCGATGACAGGAGATGCGGCATTCGATTCCACTACGCGCTGACGAATGCGTTCGTAGTCGATGCCGCGGCCGTCATCTTCCACTTCGATGAAAATATGGTTTCCGCGATGGTATGCGCGAACCGAGACACGTGCTTGAAGCAGCTTTCCCGAGGCGAGCCGTTCGTCGGCGCTCTCAATTCCGTGGGCGACCGCGTTGCGCACGAGGTGAATCAGGGGATCGGAGATGTGCTGAATGATGTTGTTGTCGAGCTCGGTCTCGGCGCCTTCGAGAGCCAGTTCCACCTGCTTCTCCGCCGCCTTGGAAGCGTCGCGAGCCGTGCGCGTAAGCCGGGTGTAGAGGTTGCCAATGGGCACCATGCGCGCGGCGGTAATTTCGTCCTGGAGGTGATGCGCGAGTTTGGTGAACTCGTCGATGTCCGCGTCCACGCGGCCCATGAAACCGCCGAGTTGCGTGAGGACCTCGTTCACGTCCGCGGAAATCTCCGTGAGCGAACGCGACAGTATGTTGAAGTCGTCGTAGCGATCCATCTCCAGCTCGCTGAATTCGAGCAGATCGCTCGACATCACTGGTGACACGAGCGGAAAGCCTCCGCGGAAAGTATCCCTCTGCGGCGGCTGGCTGCCGGGAACGAGCCTGGGCTGGATGCGGTTGAACTCGTGCTTTTCCTGGAACTCGGAAACCTTGCCGGCCAGGCGGCCTTTGGAGAACGTCAGCACGTCGATGAGCTTCGAGAGTTCCGAGAGGCGCCCGAGCATGCGCGTGCGGTTGATCACAAGCTCGCCGACTGCGTTCATCATGCGGTCCAGGCGTTCGAGCGAGATGCGGACCGAGTGCGATTGTGGCAGGGGTTGGGCGGTTGCCGGGTGAGCCGGTTCTGCCGGTGCGGGGGCAGGAGTTTCCGCTGGGGCAGCGCTGGCCGGCGTGGCGGGTGGCTCGTCGGCGATGCCGCCGGAGCCTTCTGTGGGCATGAGTGCCGCGATTCGCCCCAGCAGCGGATTGACGGCGGCTTCCATTTCCTGGGAGCTTTGCCACTGGCGATGGAGGAACTTCTTCAGCACGTCGACTGTCTGAAGGCAAAGATCGATGAGCGACGCGCAGGGATGCAGCGTTCCATCCCGCAGGCAGCCGATCAGGTCCTCGACGCGGTGCGCGATGGCCGCGAGGCGATGGAGACCCACCTGCGCCGCCGAACCTTTGATCGTATGTATGGAGCGGAAAAGCCGGTTGATGTCCTCGGGATTGGGATGACTTTCGAGCACCAACAGGCATTCCGTGATTGTCTGGAAATGTTCTTCGGCTTCCGGAAGGAAGAACTCCAGAACCTCGGCGGGCACCTCCGCGTCCTCAGGCAGCTCCGAGACGAGGGGCGGAGCGAAAAATGCTTGAGGGGAATGATCGCTCGCGGCTTCATTCCCATGCGCCTGAGGCGGCCGTGCCGCTTGCGGCTCCGATGTGCCGCCGCTTTCTTGCGATGGAGGCGCGGGAAAGGCAAAGGCGTGCCGCTGCTTGAACTCGCTGATGTCTTCGATCGTTTCCTGGCCGCTCGAGCTGATCTGCAGCAGATCGAACTCCAGAACCGAAATCGCACCGGAAATAAACTCGGTAAGCGGGCCCAGCATTTCGGCCCCGAGCGTCGTGTTCATGGCGTAATGGAAAATATGCGCCATTTTCGCGGCGACTTCGGAAAAGTGCGGGTAGCCGTAACTCGCTGACGTGCCGGCCAGCGAATGTGCCGAGATGTATAGTTTTTCGATATCCTCCGGGCGGGCCTGCGCCTCCTGCAGGAGCCCGGAATATTCGCGCAGATATTGAAGGTGTTCGGACGATTCCTGGAGGAACAGCTCCACCCCCTCCTGGCTCGGCCCGTTCACTGGCGCCCCCCTGCCAAAACGAGCGCGGGACGCGGCTCGGCCATCGCCGGTTTGCGATAGATGCGGCAATCGCCGTGAACGATCGGTTCGAAATTCACGGGAACGTTCGAAAGCGTCTCGGAATGCCCCAGCAGAAAATAGCCGCCCGGCTCAAGCGCTTCGTAGAAGCGGCGGAGGATATCGAGGCGGCGTTCCGGGGAAAAATACATGAGCACATTCATGCAGAAAATGCAGTCCACCTTGCCGACGTACGGCGCCTCGGCAAGATTCATTTGCGCGAAGGAGATCATGCGCTGGAGGCGGGGTTTCACCTGGAAACCCTGTTTTACGGTTGTGAAATAGGCGTCGATCTGGCCGAGCGGCATGTTGAGAAGGCTCCGCCGGGAATAGATTCCGCGTTCGGCATGGCGCAACGCCCGCCGGCTGATATCGGTAGCAAGAATTTCGACGCTCCATGATTCCGCGTACTTCAATGTCTCGCAGAGGGTGATGGCGATCGAGTACGGCTCTTCACCGGTCGAGCAACCGGCGCTCCAGATGCGCAGCGTCCGCGGGCTCCGCCAGAGCTTTCTTTCGTGCGCTTCCACGAACACTCTCTGTTCGAGCGCGCTGTAGATGGCGGGATAGCGGAAGAACGAAGTCTCCTGCGTGAGCAATCGTTCCAGCA
>JBEKTG010000224.1:0-5958 GCA_049516275.1 Candidatus Acidiferrales bacterium | reverse complement strand
TCGCGTTCGGCGGCGTGCGCGGGCAGTATTTTGATGGCAACGATGCGGTCGAGGCGGGTATCTTTGGCGCGGTAAACCTCGCCCATCCCGCCCGCGCCAATCGCGGAGAGGACTTCGTAGGGGCCGAGACGTTTGCCGGGTGAAAGCGCCATAGTCTCCTGGTGAATTGAGGAGAAAGTATAACGCGAGACTACGGAGGCTTCCCAAACTTTTCCCTCGCCCTTCCCTGAAGGGGGCTACTGAAAACACCACATTTCCACAGTCGAAAATTAATTCAGGAACTTTTTGCCCGGCGTGCGCATCTGGTGAGTCATCGGAGTCTACAGGGAGGCACCATGGCAACTACGCAGGTCGGAGTAAAGCCGATGAAGGTGGCGCAGGTTCCCAAGGCGGGCGGCGATTTCGAGATTGTCGAGCGCGAGATTCCCAAGCCGGGTGCGGGGCAGGTGCGCATTAAGGTGCAGGCCTGCGGCGTCTGCCACAGTGACGTGTTCACGAAAGAAGGCTTGTGGCCGGGAATCGAGTTTCCGCGCGTCCCGGGACACGAGGTCGCGGGCCTGATCGATGAAGTGGGCGCCGGGGTTTCCGCATGGAAGAAGGGACAGCGGGTGGGCGTCGGCTGGCATGGCGGGCAGGACAACACGTGCCGGTCGTGCCGGCGCGGAGATTTTCGCAATTGCGAGAATGCGAAAATTCCCGGCATCAGCTATGACGGCGGATACCAGCAATACATGCTGGCTCCCGTGGAAGCGCTCGCGGCGATACCGGAAAGTCTTAGCGATGTGGAAGCGGCCCCGCTGCTCTGCGCCGGGATCACCACCTACAACGCGCTGCGGCACAGCGGCGCGCTGCCCGGAGACCTGGTCGCCGTGCAGGGCATCGGCGGCCTCGGCCACCTCGGAATTCAATTCGCCAACAAGTTCGGTTACAAGGTTGCGGCGATCGGGCGGGGGCCCGAGAATGCGACGCTCGCGAAGAAACTCGGAGCGAACGTGTACATCGACAGCGCGGCGACAAACGCGGCGGAAGCTTTGGCAAAAATGGGCGGGGCGCAGGTGATTCTGGCGACGGCGCCGAGCTCGAAAGCGATGTCCGAACTGATCGACGGCCTGGGGCCGAACGGCAAGCTCGTGGTGGTCGGTGCGACATTCGATCCCATCGAGGTCACGCCGGCGCAACTTATTACCGGAAGCCGGACAATCCAAGGCTGGGCCGCCGGAACTCCCGCCGATTCCGAAGACACATTGCACTTCGCCGAGATCTCCGGCGTGCGTCCCATGATTGAAACTTACCCGCTCGAAAAAGCGGCGGAGGCTTACGACCGGATGATGAGCGGGAAGGCGCAGTTCCGCGTCGTGCTCACGATGTGAGGTTGGCTCCGCTCAACAACTCAACTCGCTGAGCCGGAAACCGACGAGGTGCTCCTCCGACCCACGCCGCAGGACATCGAACGCGAGACTGACGATGAAGCAGGGGGCAAGCTCCGTCGAGCGCGCCGGGCCGGAGTTTTTACGGATTTTGCCCAGGCCGAAAAGATGATTCCCCATTGGGTTCTGCTGCCTGGATAAGATACTCGGCGGGCCACATTTGCGCGAGCGTGCGAATGAGTTCGTTAGCCAGCGCCATGTTGGGGCGCCATGCTACTTGCAGCATTCGCCCGTCGTTCATCTTCCGAAAAATGTTAACCCCTGATCCCACAGTCATCGCCCACCGAAGCCCACGCGGTTAACTTAGTTCAGGTAGCCCCAACTGGCAGAGTGAGCGGGAAACGGTTGTTGCCTGTTTGCAGAACACCTGCCCACCATGCTGTTCAGCAATTGCTCTATCCTCTCGCCGCGCGTTCGAAATAACTGTTTTTCTTCGGGCGTCAGGGGGGTCGCTTTACCTACCAAAGTCGACTGCTCGTAAATCAACCTCTCCAGTTCCCAGTTGTGGATAGCAAACTCGTCAGACATTGGCGCCTCCCCTGAAATGAGCCGCTCCGTGGGCCCACTACCGCAAACCACATCCTAGCGTTGACGATCCACGATTGCTGTTCACTTCGGAACACATGGGGGCGCATGCGTAAGATCGACCTGCGGGGCCCACTATTCTTCGACGCCTTCCAGGCTACTGTTGATTTGAGTTATAAAAGTTATGCTGCCTCTTTCGAGAATGAAATAGTCGGCAGAATGCTTTTGTTCCAGTTCCTTCAAGCGGTTCATGGCACTGTCCAGGCCTGTTACGGTTTCCACCCACGTCGGCTCTTGTGACGGAAGCTTTTGGAAGATCTCGTAGCATTGAGCTGGATCCATCTGTACTCCGCTTTCCTGGCCCTGTGTCGCCCCGGCTGTCACTGCTTCGGCGATCTTAAACTGCGCGCTTCGGAAATACTGTCCACTATTGACCAGTGTTCAATCAAATATCACTTTGGAGTATTATGGCGCCAATGTTGAGAGCCTCACTGCCTTGGGAGCATTGCAGGAGGCGCCAGGAAAGCGATCATGGCCAATACCAGATCCCGGAAAAGGGCTGCATTCGACGTCGAAAAGTACCTGCACACAGCGGGAGTGGAGAGAAAGATTGCGCAGTACCGTAAGGGACAGATTATTTTCTCGCAAGGAGAAGAGAGCCAGTCGGTTTTCTATCTCCAGCAGGGTGGAGTGAAACTCACGGTGACATCCTCTGCCGGGAAAGAAGCGGTCACCGCCCTGCTATACGCGGGAGACTTCTTTGGCGAGGGATGCATAGCGGGCCAATCCTTGCGCGTGGCCACTGCCACCGCCATGGAGGCTGTGTCCGCAGTGGTTATATCGAAGCGGGAAATGATTCGAGTGATCCATGAAGAACATGACTTCGCGGACCGCTTTGTTGCCCACATGCTGAAGCGAAATATTCGCATTGAAGAAGATCTGACGGACCAGCTTTTCAATTCGAGCGAGAAACGCCTGGCGCGAGCCCTGTTGCTAGTCGCCAGATACGGAAAAGAAGAACAGCCGGAGAAAATCGTTGCCAAGCTTTCTCAGGAAACGTTAGCGGAAATGATCGGTACGACGCGCGGCCGTGTGAGCTTCTTCATGAACAAATTCCGGAAGCTGGGCTATATCAAATATAACGGCGGCCTGCACATTAACAGCTCGCTCTTGCGTGTCATTCTTCGTGACTGACTTCGCGCGAAGACAGGACAGGAGACACTGGATGCGGGCTATCTCCCCGGGCGGAGTCCTCAATGTCCCCCCGTATTGTTAGCCTTGACGGGACGATTTGTTGAGTCTGCTCACAAGTGAGCACCTCCGAGACATTATTCCGCTTCCCTGGCAACCCCCAAGGAAGGTGGAATTCTCAGGAAATTCCGGTACTATGGGCCAGATTCAGTGAGGAGGGGAAATGGCCATCACAGCCGCGACACTGCGCTGGACGCTCAAAGGGATGGGCTATGAATTCTGCAATTGTGACTTCGGGTGCGGTTGCAATTTCGGCGGCTTCCCGAATTCCAAGGACGGCAGCTGCCGGGCCCTGGTTGGATTGGCCATCGATAGCGGAGTTTGCGGGGATGTCGATCTCTCTCGAATGAAGTGTGCCGCAATTCTCGACTGGCCGAAGGCTATTCACGAAGGCCATGGCAAGTGCGTGTTCATCGTGGAGCCGACGGCAACCGACCAACAGATTGGCGCGCTGGCCCAGATTTTTACGGGGAAGCTGGGGGGCATGCCCTGGGAATTATTGGGGCCGACATTCGAAGTAGCGGGCTTGGTGAAGGCCAAGATCACGATCGAGGGTACCGGCCGCAAGAGCGTATTTAGGGCGGAGGGTATCGGCGAGGGCCGCGGCGATACGTTTAAGAACCCCGTCACCGGCGAAGAACACCTGGCCAATATCGATCTCCCGGACGGCTTTATCTGGAAAAAGGGCGAGTGCGGACAGGGGACCTTCCGCGCCAACGCTGCCGGCGTTTCAGTCGGCGCTGAGAAGTCCAACTGGATTCTGTACGCCTTCGACTGGGCAAACTCCTAAATCGTCCTGGAGGAAACCCTGCGCCGCGAACGACTGCTTGTATGGGGTTCCATTTCCGCACTGGTAGCCCTGGCATGGTTTTACCTTTTCCGTATGGCGGCTCCGATGGCAGGCATGGATATGCCGGCCATGCAGATGTCAGGGTTCGATAGCTGGAACCTTTCAGCCCTGCTGCTGTTGTTCCTGATGTGGGCCGTGATGATGGTCGCGATGATGGTTCCCTCAGCGGTGCCAATGATTCAGGGGTTTGTCGCTGTGAATGAACGCCGGAGGAATTCCTCGCGGCCGGTGATTCCGGTGGGCGTCTTCGTGCTGGGATACATCGTGGCCTGGACTTCCTTCTCCGCCGCGGCTGCGTTGGCTCAGTGGGGTCTCCATCGGGCGGCGCTGCTCTCGCCGATGATGGTCTCAACCAGTCCGATCCTGAGCGGAGGATTACTTCTAGCGGCCGGCATCTTTCAGTGGACGCCGCTCAAGCGGGCGTGCTTGAGAAATTGCCGGTCACCGCTTACCTTTCTTATGAGCGGGTGGCGCGATGGGACCGCGGGCGCCTTTTTCATGGGGCTGCACCATGGAGCCTACTGTGTCGGCTGCTGCTGGGCGCTGATGGTTCTGCTGTTTGTGGTGGGAGTTATGAATTTGCTCTGGGTAGCGGTTATTGCGCTCTTCGTGATCGCCGAAAAGGTTCTTCCGCGAGGCGAGCTGATTGCCCACATCGCAGGTGTGGCACTGGTGGCCGTTGGGATCGGTGTCATAACCAAGTCCTGGTAATACGCGCCAGCATCTGAACGGTAATTGCTGGCGAGCCGGGATTCTTTCCTGGGAAAGTTTCGAGTGCTTTCCCCCTCAGGCACCATTCCACAATCCCCGGTGTCAAAAGACTCCAGACAATCAAATGCGTGCCACTTCCGTCGCGCGACCCGGGCGAGGAGGGCGACGCGGATCGGGAGCGCTCCTCATGGGAATGACCGTCGGTGGGAGTGGAAATGGGCCGGTTGCAGAGCCCAACATCGTTCCCTTAATTGATGTGCTGCTGGTGCTGATCATCATCTTCATGGTGATCACACCGAACCTGGCTACCGGCTTGCCCGTCCAGGTTCCGCAGCCGCCGTTGCAATCGAAATCGGATCCGCCAGAGTCCAGCACAATCGTCGTTCAGGTCATGCAGGACGGTAAGCTCACGATTAACCAGCAGGAGAGCGACTGGGATGCTCTTGGCGCGCGCCTCGCCGATATCTTCAAGCAGCGCGCCGACAAAACAGCCTTCGTCAAAGGGGAGAATGAGGTTCCGTTCGCACAGGTGGCGCGTGCGATTGACATCATGCGCGGAGCAGGAATCGAACACGTGGGGCTGCTCACAGACGACGCCGGCGTCCGAAGGAAAACTCTCTAGCTGGACCTGCTGAACGCCCTCCGTAACGCCGTGTCCTGTACCGGTATTGCTCAGGTCTTATTCAACGCTTCCTGGCCCGAACATGTGGACCTAGAACGACTATCGACGCACGGCGGTTTCGCCTCGCGACAGCGTTAGGGATCGGAGGTCTATACAAGGTATCGCCAGGAGAGGCGCGTCCCTAGGTCATGGTAGTTATATGCTTCGCGACGAATCTTCTCGTGCCACCATCGGCGCAACTCGATCTTGTCGCCGGGACCCATCGCTTCATACAACTCCGAACAATCGCTGACAATCGAGGAAGCGGGGGCAGTTCCGCCGAAATTGGCGCTGTGGAACGCGAGGCGATGGAAAATATCCTCTTCGCCTTTCTGGCTGCTTAGTTCGGCTACGTACTCGGCCACAAAGTCGGGCTCTGAGCAGGAATTCGTAAAGACCTCTTGAAAGGTGGGGGTTTTCAACGTTCGAGGTATTTCGGCTACACTCTGCCGAATGCGAGACAACGATTTCACGAAAATTCTGAGGTGGCCGGGCTACCGAGTCTACCAGGCCGAGATCGATGAGGAAGATAA
>JBEKTG010000223.1:0-5964 GCA_049516275.1 Candidatus Acidiferrales bacterium | reverse complement strand
ATGAGATCGGCGCGGCGCTGGAGAACCACGTCGACCTGGGCCCAATCGGATTTCACCGTTTCGTTCAGCGTCACCATTTCGTTGCGGCGGGAGACATACATGCTTCCGAAAATCAGGCCGCCCACCAGCAGAAGGCCCAGCAACACAACGATCACCGCTACCGCTTGCTTCATGGAATCCTCCGCGTGGCATTCATGCGATCAGTGCATGTATCTGGGGATTCTAAACCAGTTCGGGATGGCGGGCACGAACTTCAATGCTCTGGAACTTCGATGCTCAGGGGGCCGGCCGGCGTCGAAAGAGATTGACGGTCTTCACCGTCATTACGACCTCGCGACTCTGGTTCAGCACTTCGACATACACGCGAACCACTCCCAGGTCCGGCTTGGATTTGGAACGGCGCGAATCGAGCGCCGTTACTCGAATCCACAGAGAATCGCCGGGGCGGACGGGCTTCAGCCAGCGGAGTTCGTCGATGCCGGGGGATGCAAGCGAGGCCACGCTCGACAGGTAGTTATCGGCATAGAGGCGCATCATCAGGCTAGAGGTGTGCCAACCGCTCGCAATGAGGCCCCCAAACGGGCCGCTAGCCGCCTTTGCAGGATCGGTGTGAATGTACTGAGGATCGAACTTCTTCGCGAAGTCCACGACCTCGGATTCCGTTACCGCAATGGGCCCGTATTCGAAGACTGGGCCGGGCAGGTAATCCTCGAAATATCTCTCGTTGATGGGGACGCTGAATACCGGGTCGCTCATCCAGATCTCCCGACTGCCCTTGACGTAGATGTTCTCGGGCGTGCGGCTCGTGGCCGAACTTTGCGACGGAAAGTTACTATACTTCCAGCCAAGGTCGAGGCTTGAAAAAAGACGTATTATTATGTGAGCCGTGAAAAATCCGCCCGTGTCAATTGGAGTCATCTCTGACACTCACGGACTTCTGCGCCCGGAGGCTCTCGAAGCTTTGCGCGGGTCCCAAATGATTATCCATGCGGGAGACATTGGCGGACAGGAAATCCTCGATGCTCTACAAGCCCTGGCGCCAGTGATCGCCGTGAGGGGCAATACGGACCATGGAAGCTGGGCGGATGCGCTGCCTGAAACGGCAGTGGCGGAAGCCAGCCCAGCGCGGATCTATGTACTCCATGATGTCCACGCGCTGGATCTTGATGCTGCGGCGGCGGGCTTCCGAATGGTGGTGAGCGGCCATTCCCACAAGCCGGAGCGAACGGAACGTTATGGAGTTGTTTACCTCAATCCAGGCAGCGCGGGGCCTCGGCGGTTCCAGTTACCCATTACGCTGGCGCGGGTTGAAGTGCGGGATGCAGACTGGGACATTGAATTCATTGACCTTTCAGGCCATTCGACCAAGTGACGAACGCGGGGATCGCTTCAATCGTACTGACTGGGGGTCTTGGCTGGGTTTCGAGCAGCAAGAGCCGATGGAAAATTTAATGGGTGCGCGAAAGACCATTTCCAATCTCGCGCGTCCAAGAGGCCATTTAGCGAAGGGTGTATTCAGTCGAGAGGAAACAAAACGCTGAGTCGGCCCATAAAGTGCTTGACTTTTCGTGCGTATCATTATATACACGAATCAACCTTCGAGGTCTCCTTATGCGCGCGGGGTGATTTTATGCGCGGGAGCCCCGATATCTCGGCGCGTTGGGCTCCACTTCGACCTCTCTGCACCTGCTCAAAGCTGAAGCAGGCGCTCGCAATTGAAACGACAGGCTAGTCAGTACTGAAAGATGGTGGCTATGAGTCTGTGGCGTTGGGTGGTCTTACTGGGTGCGCTGGGACCGCTCGTCTATTACGTGCTCGCGATTTTCTGTGGCTGGGACTACTTCCGCAAAGCGCGCCGGATGTGTGCCCCCGATCTCTCTTTTCACCCGCCCGTGAGCATCCTGAAGCCAGTGCGCGGCGTCGACCGCGAGGCCTACGAGAACTTTGCCAGCTTCTGCAGGCTCGACTACCCGGAATACGAAATCCTGTTTGCCGTCAGCGATGCGGACGATAGCGTAATCCCGGTCATCGAAACGCTGCAGCGTTCGTTCCCCGATAGACAGATTCGGTTGCTGACCGGCGCAGCGCAGGTAGGGGCCAACAGCAAGGTGAACAAGCTCTGCCGCCTGGTGAAAGAGGCTCGCTACGATGTGCTGGCGATCAGCGACAGCGACGCGCGCGTGGAGCCCGACTATCTGCGCGAAATGGTGGCTCCCCTTGCGAAGCCTGGCGTGGGCATGGTGACGGCGCTGTTTCGAGGGTTGACTGGCGGCGGCTTTTTTTCCGAGCTCGACGCTTTGGGCGTTCCCGCTGAGTCTGCCCCCAGCGCTTTCGTGGCGCGAAAACTGGAAGGAAACATGAAGTTTGCGTTTGGCTGGTCCATGGCGACCACCAAGCGGCATTTGGCGGAAATCGGCGGCTTCGAGGGCTTCGCCAATTATCACTCAGACGATTTCGAGCTGGGCAACCGCATCGCTTCGAAGGGATACCGGGTCGAACTGATGAGGAAGTGGATCTGGATGGTATTCCCTCGAGAAACCCTGCACGATTTCCTGCAACACGAACTGCGCTGGTCGATCGGATTGCGGAACGTACGAAAAGCCGGGTATCTCGGCCTGGCATTGACCTATGGGCTGCCCTGGACAGTATTAGCCGCCATTGCCGCTCCCACCGCAAAGGTGGCACTCGCGTACGTGATGGCCTACTTTGTTTTGCGGCTTACGATGGCGTGGACGGTGGGCGTGTGGGGCCTGGGCGATCCGGTGACGCGCCGCAGCATATGGCTCGTGCCGGTGCGCGACCTGGTCAATTTCACGGTCTGGCTGGCGGGATTTTTCTCCAACACGGTTCACTGGCGAGGACTTGTATTTCGCGTCAAGCAGGGGCTGCTGATTCCCTTGCCTGCGGTTAAGGACGTCGGCGCCGGCGATTAGGATCGCGTTCCCTCACTTTTCCCGTTCTACCTCACTCGCGCACGTTTTCTGGCTCGCATTAATTGCTGCGTCCTTTTGACCTGAAGAGGGGCTTGCCCCGCGAATCGCGCGGCAAGAGTGGCTACGTGGGCATGACCGCGGCGGATGTTACCGCGGGAATTTCGAGGTGGATTTGAGTTCCCTCCCCCGCCTGGCTGCGGATATCCATCTTGAACTGGTCGCCGTAGAGAAGACGCAGGCGCTCGTGGACGTTGCTGATTCCAATGCCGCCCCCGTACACCTCGACGAGCCGCTCCGGCGCGATGCCCATGCCGTTGTCTTCTATATCGATGAGTAAGCGCCCGTCACGGCGGTGTGTGCGCAGATGAATTTGCCCGCCCTCCAGGCGCGGAGCCAGGCCATGCTTGATGGCGTTCTCCACGATCGGCTGCAGAAGCATGCTCGGAATGAACTCCTCGAGGGTTTCTTCGTCCACTTCCTTGAAGATCTGCAGCTTGTCGCGACCGAAGCGGATCACCTCGATATCAAGGTAGTCGTCGATAAAGGCGAGTTCCTCGCGCAGCGGCACAAACGTCTCGTGCTTGCGCAGCAGGCGCCGCAGGATGTTGGATAGCTTCAGCACCACGCCGCGGGCCATATCCGGATCGAAACGGATCAGCGAAGAAACGGTGTTGAGCGTGTTGAAAAGGAAATGCGGGTTGATCTGGCTGGTGAGCGCGTCCATGCGCGCTTTCAGGAGCAATTGCTGATTCTGCTCGAGGTTCATTTCAATGCGGGTGTTGTTCCAGATTTTGATCGCCATGGCCACGCACATCACCGAGGAAAGCACCACCAGCGCCATGTAACCCCAGTTGGCGGGCTGAATCGGGAAAAGCCAGTGCGACGGAACGACATCGGCCAGCTCGATCCAGGCCACCTCAAACGCAGCGCAAGTAAATAGAGGCAACATGGCCCAATTACCCTTGCGCTCGCGGAAGAGACTCCAGATCCACTGCGGAATATTCAGGAACAGGAAGGGACCAAAGTGCCAGACATCCTCTTTTTCGGGGATGACCTCGCGCACCACACCGGCGAGCAAGCCCACGAGGGCCGCCATCGGGCTCGAGAGCCATTCATGATTGCCAAACGCGGGAAGGCTGATCAGCGACCCACCCAGCAGCCCTACTACCTGCCCGCCGATCAGGCCCATCAGGAACGAGCCTTCCAGCATGAGGTCGAAGAACCGGTAACCGCCAAAGATGCGCAACATTACGCCAATAGCCAGCGGCGGAACGAGGAAAAGAAGGAGCTTTACTTTCTGGTCGGAATCGCGCGTTTCAATGAACAGCAGTTTGCGGAAGGACCGGAAGCGCACCAGCAAAGCGGCCAGCGCGGCGGCCCATCCCACCTTAAGCACGAGGGTAAACAGCAGTTCTCTTCCGCCGGAAAGTGGTTCCATGGAACTCGCAGGCCTATGGATGGCAGCCTTCGGTTACGTTAGCCAATGAACAAGGCGTTGTAAAGCAATGTAGTTCCACGGTGTAGTTCCGCGGAGAGCGACTGCAACTGCGTCGACGCGACGCCGCCGGCGGCCAGCGGAAGACTGAAAGCCGCCTCGGGAAGGCTGCTATAATCCTGTTCCACATGGCACAGCGCAAAAAGAATGTCCGGGCGCAGGTTGTAGCGCGCGCGCAATTACCTACCAGCTTCGGGCAGTTCAGGATTTTTGGCATTGAAGGCGCCCCCGGCGAAGAAGCCGTCGCGATCCAGCACGGCCGAATTTCCGGCAAAGCCCCACTCGTGCGCGTCCACTCGCAATGCCTTACGGGAGATGTGTTCACGTCCCAGCGCTGCGATTGCCGGGCGCAGCTGGAGTTTTCCCTGCGCAAGATTGCGAAGGAGCCTTCCGGAATCGTGCTGTACCTCCCGCAAGAAGGCCGCGGCATCGGCTTAATCAACAAACTCAAGGCGTACGAGTTGCAGGACCAGGGGCTCGACACCGTCGAAGCCAACCGGCAACTCGGCTTTGAAGCCGATTCGCGCGATTACGAATTCGCGGCGGAGGCGCTCAAGGCCCTGGGCGTAAAGTCGGTCCGGTTGCTCTCCAACAACCCGGACAAAGTGCAGCAACTGGAGGAATCGGGCATCCGGGTCGTCGAGCGGGTTCCCTGCCGGCCGCGAACCAGCCGGCATTCGCGCAAGTACCTGCGCACGAAAAAGAACAAGCTCGGGCATATTCTCGCCAACCTGTAGCGTCCCCTTGCCGGAATTTTCTTCTTGACAGAAATTTCGTTTCGCTCAATACTAAACCATATGGTTAACTATTCAACGGGCGCGCTGGACAGTACATTCGCGGCGCTTTCCGATGCGACGCGCCGGGGCATCCTCTCCCAGCTCGCCCTCGGCGAAAGCTCCGTGAGCGATCTCGCGGCTCCCTACAAAATGTCCCTTCCCGCCGTCTCGAAGCATCTTCGTGTTCTGCAGTCGGCCGGCCTTATCGCCCGGCACAAGGACGGGCGCGTTCACCGCTGCCGGCTGACCCCGGAACCGATGAAAAGCGCCGCGGAATGGATCGAGCACTACAAAAAGTTCTGGGAACAGCAATTCGATGCGCTGGCTGCTTATCTGGAAGAACAAAACGAAAAGGAGAAAGAACAATGGCAAGCTCGACAGCAAGTCCGGAAACAACCCTCGAAGTCCGGCGCATGTTCACGGCGCCGCGGGAAAAAGTCTACGCCGCGTGGACCGAACGCAGGCACCTAGAACACTGGATGTGCAATCCCGAGGGGAAGAACGTGACGAAGTACCTGGAGTTCGATCTGCGCGAAGGCGGCGGCTACGTGCTCGAACTGCTGCTGCCCGACGGCAAGAAATATCTCAACAGGGGAACCTACAAACTCGTACAGCCTCCCGAGAAGCTGGTGTTCTCCTGGGCCTGGGAAAAATTCGATGCGGCCGGCAACAAGTTTTCTGAATTGAGCGATACGTGGGTCACCGTGGAATTCCTCGCGCGCGGACAGTGGACCGAGGTTGTGCTGAAACATGACTTCCT
>JBEKTG010000222.1:0-5978 GCA_049516275.1 Candidatus Acidiferrales bacterium | reverse complement strand
ATACCGGTAAACGCAAGAGCGTCTTTCGGTTGCGCAGCAGTTTCGCTCTGGCCGGAGGCTCGAACGATTTCTTCGTCTTGATCTGGACCGGACCGGCGTCCGCAAAGCTGAAGCCGTTCGTCGAAAAGCAGATACCGTGACGTCTCGCGCTCCTGTACGGCTAGCGTCGCCAGGGCGCCATTGTGTTCGTGAAACTGAACCATGCGCTGAAGATCGATGGTGCTAACCACGTCGGCATTGTGCAAGAGAAACGGCCGCTCGATGTCCGCGGAGCTTTCCAGGAAAAAATGGGCGGCCTTCTTCAGGCCTCCGCCGGTGTCGAGCAGCACCTCTTCGCGCGAAACTTCGATGCGCATCCCGAAATTGCTGTTGGCCTTCAGATAGTCGACAACCATGTCCGCAAAGTGATGCACGTTGATGATCACCTCGCGGACATCGCAGGCGCGCAAGCGAGCCAGCGTGATCTCCAGCATGGTGCGCCCGCCCACTTCCACAAGCGCCTTGGGACGATCGTCCGTGAGCGGCCGCAGTCGCGTGCCGAGGCCGGCGGCCAGAATCATCGCCTTCATCGGTTCATATTCTCCAACTCCAGGTGGCGCACCACCACCTCCACGCCGCTCCGGCCCCTCAAGCGCTTCGCCAGTTCCTCGGCGAAATACACCGAGCGATGCTGTCCTCCTGTGCACCCGAACGATACCGTCAGGCTGTCGAAACCGCGGCGCTGATAAGCGCTCACGCTCGCATCCACCAGCGACAGTACGCTGGACAGGAACTGATGCGCGCTTTCCTGCTGGTTGAGGTATTCGATCACCGGAGCATCCTTCCCCGTAAGCGCCTTGAATTTCTCCTCGCGCCCTGGATTCGGTACGCTGCGCGTATCGAAGACAAACCCGCCGCCATGTCCGGTTTCGTCCTTCGGTATTCCCCGGCGGTAGGAAAAACTGAAAACTCGCACCACAATCTTTTCCTGGCGGGAAGTGAGGGTCTCCAATTTCTCCGAAGCCACCATGTACTCGAACGCGCTCATCAGCGCCGGCAGCGCGATAGGGAGTTCGGCGTGCTGGAGCAGCCATCGGACATTGTTCAGGGCAAACGGCACGCTCTGCAAGAAATGGGATTTACGCTCGTAAAAGCCGCGAAAACCGTAAGCGCCCAGCGCCTGCATGATGCGCACGTAAACGTAGGCGTAGTAGTGGCGCATGAACGCCTCCCGCGTAATAGCCACGAAATCGCCCAGGCGCGCGATATACAGATCGAGCAATTCCTGGCGCAAATCCGGCGGAAGATCGGCCTTGGCGTCGTACAGAAGAGACGCGATGTCATACTGAAGCGCGCCCTTGCGTCCCCCCTGATAATCCAGGAAAAAAGGATCGCCGTCGCGCATCATGATGTTGCGCGATTGGAAGTCCCGGTAGAGAAAGAAGTCGAGGTCGGCACTCAGCAGAAACGTAGTCAGCCGGCTGAAATCGTCTTCGAGCGATTGTTCGTGGAAAGGAATTCCGGCCAACCGAAGGAAATAATATTTGAAATAATTGAGGTCCCACTCGATGGACTGTCCGTCGAACACGGCGCGCGGATAACAAACTTTGTAATTCACATCGCGCCCCGCCTCGATCTGAAAGCGCGGCAGTACGGCTACCACCTTGCGATAGGCTTCGATCACCTGAGGCCCGATCGTGCCCGCGGACCGGTTATTCGAGAGAAATTCAAAAAGAGTAGTGTCGCCCAGATCTTCCTCGAGATAAGCCCCTTGGCTCAGATCCTCGGCATAGATTTCCGGTACGGGCAGGCCGTGCGCACGAAAGTGCCTCGAAAATTCCAGGAAAGCGGCATTTTCCTCGCGCACGCCATACAGAACGCCGATCGCGCTGATTTCTCCGCTGGCCAGCCGGATCAGCTGGCGTCCCGACCCGCCCAGTTGGCCCTGCAGCGCCTGCACTCTCCTGACGGGTGCACGGAAATGTTGTTCGAAAAGCGTCTTGAGAATATCCATCGAAAGCCCGGCCGCCTTGCAAAGAGAAGGAAGCAATCGGCGAAAAGGGAGATCCTCCCGGTCCGCCATGCAAAGCCAGTCTAGTCGCTCATAGACCGGATGGCGAGCCAGCCAGTTCTGCCGAAGTCGAAAAAGGCACTCATGTTCCGTGGTTGCGGGCCACTTTCGCACTATGCTAGCCTTCAGGCCCCAGCCGGAGTAAGGCCTAAGCCTGCGAGACCAGCGTTGCCTATCGGGACACAGCTGTACCATTTTGAGTTTGGCAGCGGAAGGGCAGCGGGCTAGATTGATAGCCCCGGTCCATATTCTTTTAGCTGTTTCGATGGCTTTTGGGTCCCAAGGAGGGTAAATGTGGGGAGGAGATAAGAAGAACGAATCTCCCGCCAGGCAACCGCTTCCGCAACAGCCTGGCACGACGGCATCACCAATCGCAAGTGCACCATCATTTTCTGGGGAGGCTAAGACAATGGCACCTTTGGATTCGACGTATCCCTCGACGACGAGCGGCGGTACCGCGCGGTTGGGCGGAAGCCTGCACGTCAAGGGCGAAATTACCGGCAACGAAGATCTGCACATCGACGGCAGCGTCGAGGGGTTGGTCCAGCTGGAAGATCGCAAGCTCACAATAGGAGCCAGCGCGAAGGTCACCGCCGACATCATCGCCCGCGAGGTGGTGGTTTACGGCAACGTGAAGGGAAACCTCCGCGCGCGCGACCGTATCGAGATCAAGAAGGACGGGTCGGTGGTGGGAGATTTGACGACCGCCCGGATCATGATCGAGGACGGCGCCTACTTCAAGGGCTCGATCGAGATCGACAAGTCGGGTGATGCGAGCGAAAGCCACGACAAGTCTTCGTCGTCGTATGCGAAGTCGGCTGCTCGCACCACTGCACCCGCGTCCACCACAGTTTCCTAACCCACGGATTCTCTGCGTGAGCGGGTCGCCCGTAGGGGGCCCGCCACCGCTTCGCTTGAGATTTGCCCGGCAGCCCCCTGCAGACCCCTCTTTCTAAAAAATTTGCGCGACGATGATTCGTTGACAGGGGATTAGCTGTAGAATAGACTTAGCGTTTGTCTCTAGACTGAAAGGTGTGACTGCACAGATGCGGACGTATGTTCCAAAGGGCCGGGAGGCCGAAGCGCTGACCGTTGGGAAGAATTGGTTCGTGGTGGATGCGAAGGGGCAGGTACTGGGGCGGTTGGCGACGCGTGTCGCCCGTCTTTTGATCGGCAAGGACAAGCCCAGCTATACACCGTCGCTCGATTGCGGCGACCACGTGATCGTGATTAACGCCGAGACCATCCGGCTTACCGGAAACAAGATCGACCAGAAGATCTACCGCCACCACAGCGGGTGGCCGGGTGGATTGAAGGAAGTTCCGATTCGGGCGCTGCTGCAAAAGCGGCCGGAAGAAGTTGTGCGCGAAGCCGTGCTGGGGATGCTGCCTAAGAACAAGCTCCGGGCGCGTCGCGCGAAGAAGCTGCGTGTCTATGCCGGAAGTGAAGCGCTTGCCCGCCACGCCGGACAGAACCCCCAGCCCCTCGCACTGTAAACGCGTGGAGCGTTTGCATTGAGAAAACGGTTTTTTCTGGCGGAGAAGTCCGCCATGCGGGTAAAGAATTCCCAGGATTCGGGATTTTAAGAATCGACGGAAGCAGGAGGAAAGTTGAGTTCATCTACAAATGCACCGGGCGTCGTGAAGCAATTCTACGGCACGGGCCGCCGCCGGGAATCGGTGGCGCGCGTTTACATCAAGCCGGGGCCGGCGGGATTCACCGTCAATGGCCGGCCGGTTGACGACTATTTTCGCAATGTGGCCTGGCACACATCGGCCATCGAACCGCTGAAGTTCACCCAGATGCACGACCAGGTGGAAGTGCGCGCCCAGGTGAAGGGCGGCGGGGTCGGTGGACAGGCTGGAGCGGTGCGCATGGGTCTTTCTCGCGCGCTGTCCCGCCTGAATCCGGATCTGCGTCCCGGGCTGCGGAAGAACGGTTTCCTCACGCGCGACTCGCGCATGAAGGAACGGAAGAAGTACGGGCAGAAGGGCGCCCGTCGTCGCTTCCAGTTCAGCAAGCGGTAACCGGCTTTTTGAGCTGCAAGACCCCGGTTCGCCGGGGATAAATCACGGCCGGCAAGAGCCGGCAAAAAAGGACGCTGTCGCCGCAAGGCGATCGAAGCGCCCCTTTCAAAGAGAGGAGACACATTGGGAGTCGAAATTACAATGAAGGAACTACTGGAGGCCGGCGTTCACTTCGGCCACCAGACCCGGCGCTGGAATCCGAAAATGAAGGAATATATTTTCGGCGAGCGCAATGGCATTCACATCATCGACCTGCAGAAGACGCTGAAGATGTTCCGCGATGCGGCGCGCTACGTGTCCGAGCAGGCCGCGCAAGGCAAGGTCGTTCTCTTCCTGGGCACCAAGCGCCAGGCGCAGGAAGCCATCACCGAAGAGGCCCAGCGCTGCGGAATGTTCTATGTGAACCACCGTTGGCTTGGCGGCACGCTCACCAACTGGGTCACTCTCCAGAAATCGATCAAGCGGCTGAAGTTGCTGAAGGCCATGGTGGAAGACGGCCGTATGGCGCAGTTCTCGAAGAAGGAAGGCGCGCGGCTTGAGCGCGAATTGAAGCACCTCCAGCAGAATTTTGCCGGCGTCGAGAACATGTCCACCCCTCCCGACGTGATGTTCGTGATTGACCCGAATTCCGAAGTGATTGCTGTCCGCGAAGCGCGGCGCATGGGAATTCCAGTGGTGGCCATCGTCGACACGAATTGCGATCCCAACCTGGTCGACTGGGTCATTCCCGGCAACGACGACGCGCTGCGGGCCATTCGGTTGTTCACCTCGAAGATTTCCGATGCGGTGATCGTGGGCCGCCAGTCCTTCGAGCAGGCGCAGATTGCCGATCAGAAAGTCGGCGAGGCGGGCGGCGAAGAGAGCGTCGATTACGTGGATACCAGCGCCTACGAAGTCTACGAGAAGCAGGAAGGTGACTTCGTCGAGGGCGAGGGCGCGACTCTTCCCGAAGAAGTGCCCGTTGTGACTGAGAACGAGGAAAGTCCGCAAACAACAAGTTCCAAAGCGTAAGACACCTCGAACGGTTTGCTGCTGGACTGTCGCACGGGTTCTCCGCATCCGGCCGGCGAAGTCAGGCCCGAAATCATCGAAAAGGAATTGAGTGCATTCATGGCGACTGAGACTGGGAAGAATGTATCGGCGCAGCAGGTAAAGGATCTGCGGGACCGCACCGGCGCGGGTTTTACGGCTTGCCGCGATGCACTGCTGGAAGCCAACGGCGACGTCGAGCAGGCCATCAACATCCTGCGCAAGAAGGGGCAGGCTGCCGCGCAGAAAAAGGCGCAGCGGGCTACCTCGGAAGGCCTGGTGGGCTGCTACATCCACGCGGGCGGCAAGATCGGAGTGCTGGCCGAAATCAACTGCGAAAGCGATTTCGTGGCTCGCACCGAAGATTTTCAGCGGCTCTGCCATGACGTTTCCATGCACATCGCCGCGCTCGATCCGCGATTCCTGCGCCGTGAGGAAGTGACGCAGGAAACCCTCGACCGCGAACGCGACATCTATCGCGCGCAGGCCAAAGCCACCGGCAAGCCCGACGCCGTGATCGAGAAGATCGTCAACGGCAAGATGGAGAAATTCTACGAAGAAAACTGCCTCTACGAACAGCACTTCATTAAGGATGAAGGCACCACGGTGAAGGAGCTCGTTGACCAGGCCATCGCCAAACTGGGTGAAAACATCGCCATCCGGCGTTTTGCCCGGTTCAAGGTCGGAGAGATGGATGGCGGAGCCTCGGCGTCCGAGGGAACGGAAACCTCGAATCCGTAGCCGCAATCCTTTTTCTTGGCTGGCACCCCTTCTAATCTTGTGCGAAAATTCGCTGGGCGTAACGCCCGGCGCCGTTCGGTATCGTCTGGCGCATTCAGGAAGTACCCGCTGAACAATTCCGCGAACGGCAC
>JBEKTG010000221.1:0-6016 GCA_049516275.1 Candidatus Acidiferrales bacterium | reverse complement strand
CGTCTTTCAATTTGTGATGGAACTCGAGAAGTCCAGCTTTCCCGAGGCGGTCCGCACCGTCGCCGAGAAATGCGGCATCCCCATTCCCAAGCCGCGCGAGCGGTCGCCCGAAGAGCGGCGCGAAAATCAGCAGCGCGCCACACTCACCGACATGCACCGCGACGCAGCCTCATTCTTTTCCCGGCAGCTTCACGAAGCCCCGGAGGGCAAAGTCGCGGGCGCCTATCTTGAGGACCGCGGCCTCGACCGCGAAACCATGACGCGCTTCGGCATGGGATTTGCGCCGTCCAGCGGCGATGCGCTGCTGCGCTATCTGAAATCGAAATATCCCGAAAAGCTGCTCGAGGTGTCGGGGCTTTTTTCGCGCGATCAGGGCGGGCGCTTCTACGACCGGTTTCGGCGCCGCATCATGTTTCCGATCTCGAACGAATCCGGAAAAGTGATCGCCTTCGGCGGGCGCGCGATGGGCGACGAGATGCCGAAGTACATGAATTCGCCGGAGACGCCAATCTACACGAAGAGTTCCGTGCTGTATCACCTGGACCGCGCGAAGGAAACCCTGCGGCAAAGTGATTTCGGAATTCTGGTCGAGGGCTATATGGATGCGATTGCCGTGGCGCGCGCGGGGATCAGCAACGTGATCGCGAGCTGCGGGACGAGCCTGGCGGAGCCACAGATCAAGCTGCTGGGGCGGTATACGCGGCGGGTAGTGGTGAATTACGATCCGGATACCGCCGGGCAAGCCGCCACCGAGCGTTCGCTTCTTCTGCTGCTGGAAAAAGAATTCGACGTGCGGGTGCTGGCCCTGCCGGGCGGCGCCGATCCCGACAAATTCATCAAGGAGCAAGGCGCCGATGCGTACAGGAAGCTGCTGGCGCAGGCGCCGCCCTATCTCGATTACCTGATCGGGCGCGCTCGCAAGATGGATCGTTCAACAGCCGCGGGAAAAGTGGCCGCCCTGAATTTCCTACTGCCTTACGTGCAACGCCTGCCCGACCGGCTGCTGCGCTCGGAATGGGCCACGCGCATCGCGTCCGAACTGCGGGTGGATGAGCCGGTGTTTCGCGAGGCGCTGCGCCGGGCGGCCGTCGAACGACGCAGCGAGGTGAAACTGAAGCCCGAATTGCTGTCGCCGGTGGTGAAGCCCGCGGAGCGGCGGCTGATCCAGATGCTGGTGGAGGCTGAAGGCTTTCGGGAAAAGCTGGCGGTGGAGATTGTCGAGAGCTCGCTGCACCACGGGCTGGAGACCGAGCGAATCATCGAACTGCTTGTGAGCAAGATCGCGGAGCGTCCCGACGCCGCCACGATTGCAGCGGCACTGGAAGAGAACGACCGGCGGCTGCTGTTCGAGGTTCTTTTCGATCAGACGATGGAACACACCTGGGAAGAGGCGGAGGCTTGCCTTGAATTTCTGAGGGATCGCCAAATGTCGCGGGAGCTTTCGGAGTTAGAGCGCAAAGTGCAGGCGCAGCCGGCGAAAGAGGAGCTTCTCAGGCTTCTCGGGCGCAAGGATGAGCTCAACCGGATCCTTTCCTCCAAGCAGCGAGCAGGCAAATCCGCCGCGGGCCGCTAGTTATTCGAGAAGGCTGCGGATTTCTTCGACGGGCTTGCCCTTCCAGAAGCGGCCGAAATTATCGAGAGACATGAAGGTGCGGGTGCGCATGCGGTCGATATAGAGGTTGCCGAGCAGGTGGTCGATTTCATGCTGGAGAATGCGGGCGTACCAGCCGGACGCTTCGATGGTGCGGGGCTGGCCGCGCTCGTCGAGACATTGGACTTGTACGGTCTGTGCACGCGGCACGACGGCTGAGAAGCCCGGGAGGCTGAGGCATCCTTCGAAAAAATCGAGCGTCTTCTCGGAGGTGACGGCGATCGTTGGGTTGACGATTACCTGAAACGGAACCGGCCGCCGTTCGCGCTCCTGCAATTCCTCGGGAGAGATACCTTTCAAATACTCCTCTTTGTCTTCGATGACTGCGAGCTGCAGGGGAATTCCTACTTGCGGAGCGGCCAAGCCCACGCCGGGCGCATCGCGCATGGTATCGCGCATATCGAGAATGAGCCGCTGGATCTCGTCGCTCCCAATTTCGTCGGGTGTTAGCGGACGCGCCGTGCCCCGCAGCACGGCTTCTCCCACCTGAACGATTTTCAGACGCACTTGGCCTCCTCGTTGGGATCGTCGCGCGGAAATCAGGCCTGGAGATACCACGGGACGGTAACAATCACAATGCGCTGGTCGCCCCTCAGCAGCAAGAGGCCTTTGAGAATCTCCGCTCGATTATCGTGCAACAAGTAGTGATACCAATGATGCTCGACCAACTCCGGAACTACAACGGCAATCCGGCGTCCCGGGCGCTTGTTCGCGGCGTCGAGGACGTAATCCACGATGGGCGAAACCACGTAGCGGTAAGGCGAGGGCAGAGTGACCAATTTCGGCACCGGCAATCCCTGTTTTTTCGCGGGGTCTTCGACAAAACGACTCCAATCTTCCTGCAGGGACGACTTTTCCGCGTCCGAGGGCACGTGCACGGCTTCGATATCTTTTGAAATGGTGAGCGCGAAGCGAAGCGCCTTTTCGACGGGCATTCCCCACCTCTGCACCGGGACAATCACGAAGGGAGGGTTGAGCCCGGAGAGGTCCAGGGGAGAGTCGCACTGCAATTCTTTCTCGATCCTTTTGAAATGACGCCGGACGGAGAGCATGAGAATCAGAAGCGCCGGAATCAGCAGCGCGGTGATCCAGGCGCCTTCCACGAACTTCGCGACCAGGACCACGAGGACGGTGATACCCGTTGCCACGGCGCCTATTCCGTTCACAAACATGTTCCAGCCCGCGCCCGGCCCTTTTACCCTCCGCCAGTGACTCACCATCCCGGCCTGCGACAGCGTGAACGCGAGGAAGGCTCCCACGGCGTACAGAGGGATCAAGCGGTCGGTGACGCCGCGAAAGAAAATCAGCAGGAGGCCCGCGACAACCGCGAGCGCGTAGACTCCCTGGGCGTAGACGAGGCGGCGTCCCCGGATGCCGAATCCATTGGGAAGAAAACCATTCTCCGAAACGGCGCGGCAAAGGCGCGGAAAATCCGCGAAGGCGGTATTCGCGGACAAGGCCAAAACCAGCAGAACCGAACCGATAGTTATGTAATAGAAGCCGCCCCTGCCGGCCACGGCCGCGATGATCAAAGAGAGGACGCTTTGATATCCGGGTTGGCCCGGCGGCGTGGCGGTGATTCCAAAAACGCGAACCAGATACGCGATCGCAGCGAGCATGAGGATAAGGATTCCGATAATGACGGTAAGAGTCCGCTGCGCGGTGCGGGCGGTGGGTTCGGCAAACGCTCGCACGCCGTTGCTGACCGCTTCCACACCCGTCATGGCGGTGCAGCCGCTGGCGAAGGCCTGCAGAACGAGCCAAATACCTACTATCGCGACTGCGTGTACTGCGGGGGGCGGCGGCATCTCCACGGGAACGGGATGTCCACCGGCCGCAATGGCCTTGATCACGCCCAAACCGAGGGCGGACAACAAGCTCACAATAAAGATGTAGGTGGGAATCATAAAAATGATTCCGGCTTCGCGAATTCCGCGAAGATTGATCAAGGTGATCAGCACGAGGATGGCCAGGCAGAGCAGCAAGGTATGCGGAAGGAGGCTGGGGATGGCCGATACGAGCGCGCCCACTCCGGCGGAAATGCCGACTGCCACGGTGAGGATGTAATCGATCATCAGAGCCGCGGCAGCGAGAAGGCCCGGGTAGGCGCCGAGATTTTCGGAGGCCACCGTGTACGATCCGCCGCCGCCCGGGTAGGCGGTGATGGTCTGCCGGTAAGAAAAATAGACGATGCACAGAAGGACGATGATGCTCAGGCTGATCGGCAGGATGTAGAAAGATCCGAGGGCGCCGAGGGGAGTGAGAATCGTGAGCGCCGCTTCAGGACCGTACGCCGCGGAGCTCAAAGCGTCCAAGCCGAAGATGGCCACGCCCGTGGCGACTCCTACGAGCTCCGCGCGTTCCATCGATGTGGGGAGCGCCCGGCCGAATAGGAGGTCGATGATTTTCATATTTGTGCTGCGACGGCTGGACTCAGATTAAATTTTCCGCAGGCGGAATGGAATACCGAAAAGCGCAGGGGTGGGGAAAATAGTCGTGGATTCGAGCGAAGGTAAGTCATCTAGAAAGGCTGACTTTGGAAATCGAGGGGCGAATCAACGAAAGGCGTCCGGTGAACGATATCTCGCAACGAACGGGGCCGATTTGTCTCCAAACGGTGACTCTTCGCAATGATTTTTTCCTCTGGCCATTGCAAGCAGGCCATTTCCCGGAGAAATGGCTTCATGGTATAACGCGTGCTACTACTATCAGCGGTCAGGCCGAGCTGTTTGTATACCCCTGCCCACGCGGACACTTTACTTGCTGACACTGAATACCAGCGCCCCAAATGCCGAGGAGCCAGCGGCCGGATTTCTGCGCCCGCAATCGGCGGTTTTCCGCTTTCGGCGAGATCGTGCCGCGGAAAACCCGCTGAAATCGGTTTCCGGAACGACTCCGAGTCTGGTTGTGCCAGGCGACCCCGGGGCATTCCGCTGGTGGAGTTCTCTGAAAACCTTGTGCCAGCGGGTGAAACTGACCGGGCCGAGAATGGGAGTTTATCCCTTCCGCGGCCGGACGGGACGGGCGTATTTTCGAGGGCGCTCGCTGAGCGCATCTCTCTCGTTTCATTTAGCGGCGATTCTGGTGATCGTCTACCTGCACCAGGCGTTTCCCGAGGATGTGGATGCGTTCGATTCGCCGGAGCCGCAGCCCGAAGTGATCTACTACCGCGTGCCGCTGCAAAAGTTGCCAAAGACCCTGCCGCACATCGCGCCCGCCGGGCCGGGGGGACATCCATTAAACGGACCGGTGAGGGAACATCCTCCCGCGCCCGGGAGTAGCACTTCGCAAAGCGTTCTTACGATCGTTTCCAAGCCAGCGCACCCGGACAATTTTCACCAGACAATCATTCAGCCGTCATCCCCCCCGGAACTCAAAATCAACGTCGATCTGAAACTGCCCAATATCATTCTGGGAAAGCCGATCGACGCGCCCAAGGCGCCCCTGCAATTCAATGCGAGCGCCGCCAGACCCACACAACGAGACCGGCAATCGACCGCGGAGCCCGCGCCTTCTCCTACGCAGGAGAACACAGCCAACCCGGTGATGGCGTTCATTACGCCATCCACTTTCAAGCCGTCCATGCCCGTGCCGGTGGCGCAAGCGGCAGCCGCGCGGAAGAGCAGCAGCGGCACAGGCAATATCCAGGCGCCGAATGTGAGCGCGGCCACGTCCGGGGATTCTACAACGCTGGCCGTGATCAGCTCCGATCCTTCGGGGGCTATGGCGATGTCGCAAATCATGTTGCCGGCGGGCAACCGGAACGGCGAGTTCTCCGTTTCTGGCACGGATAACCTCGGAGGCTCGCCAGGGGGAAGTCGTGCGGGCGTTACTGGCGGAGGGGCGGGCGCCCCGGGAAAGGGCGGGGATGGGAGCGTGGGACCGGGGTCGGCTTCGACTGGCGGTGGCGGACTCGCTATGTCCGAGGGACCGGTTACGATCAACGGAGCGGGGACCAATGCGGGAGTTTCCGGGATGCTGGGAGCGGCTTTGGCGCGGGGGATCGTCTACCCGGTGCCGGCGGCTTTCAATGTGCGAAGGAACTCGCTGATTGTGTCGGCCGGACCGAACGGTGGCGGAGGACTTAACGCCTACGGAGTGCTTCTTCATTGCGGAAAGGTCTACACGATATTTCTGCCCATGCCGGGGAAGAACTGGACCATGCAGTATTGCGCTCAGACTTCGGCCGAGGCTGCGCCTCAGGCCACGGGCTCATCGACCGTGGCACACTTCGGCGAGGGAGTTGTGCCGCCGCAAGCCGAGGCGAAGTTCGATTTCCAGCGAGTGCCGGTGCCCCCCGAGAAGATGGGCAAGATGATTATTCTGAAAGGCGTGCTGCGGACCGACGGATTTATCGACGAATTG
>JBEKTG010000220.1:0-6018 GCA_049516275.1 Candidatus Acidiferrales bacterium | reverse complement strand
CAAGCCGCCTTCCAACGACAGTCGATGTTGTTGTTTCTATAGTTTCTATTGCTTAGTTTCTATTGCTTAGTTTCTATTGCTTAGTTGCTATTGCTTCGCGGTCGGCGTCTCCGTTGCTGTTGCCTGAGCCTTTGCCTCTGCCGTGTCATCGTTGACTTTGTTTTCTCTCCCACCCTAAGATGACGCGCACGGCATTCTCAGGAGATCGCATGACCAGCCATCGCGAAAAGATGCAAATCTGCAAACCGGTTCTTTGGAGCTGTCTCGCCCTGGCGCTGTTCGCGTCGGCCTGCGGCCAGCAGGCGCCGCCGGACACGCGCGCGGCCGATGAAGCCACCATCAAGGACCTCGACGCGCAATGGTCGAAAACGGCCGGCGCGCGCGACATCGACGGGACCGTCTCTTACTACACCGATGACGCGTCGCTGCTGCCCCCCAACACAACTATCGCCACCGGCAAGGCCTCGATCCGCGCCGCGTGGACTGCGTTTCTCGCTCCCGGAACGGCCGTGTCCTGGGAGGCCAACAAAGTGGAGGTCGCGCGTTCGAGTGATCTGGCCTACACCCTGGGCGACTACCAGTCTACGATGAAGGATGCACACGGCAAGCTGGTGATGGACCGGGGCAAGTACGTGGAAGCGTGGCAGAAGCAGGCCGACGGCAAATGGAAGGTGGTTGCCGACATTTTCAACTCCGACCTGCCGGTGACGCCCCCGGCTCCCGAGAAAAAAGCGCACGCGAAGGCCAAGAGCCGCCATGCGGCCCACCACAAAAAGCACTGACGCGATTCCGCCCGGAGTCCTTACCGCACAATGGCCTCCGGGCGGCTCCGTTCGAGAGTTCTCTGAAGTTTATGGCGCGGCCTGCTTGCCCTTGTAATCCACGAACAACTCGGGGAACTGCTGCTTGAGCGCGCTGATCTTCGGCAGGTCGCAAATCTGGATGTAAGGATTGTCGGGATTCTTCAGCGCGTAATCCTGGTGATACTCCTCGCCGCGAAAAAATCCCTTGAGCGGAGTAATTTCGGTGACGATCTTCGCCGGGAACACCTTTGCGGCGTCCAGTTGCGCGACGTAAGCCGAGGCGATGCGCTTCTGCTCCTCATTCGTATAAAAAATAGCGGAGCGATACGAAGTGCCGACGTCCGGTCCCTGCCGGTTGAGCTGCGTGGGGTCGTGCGCCACGGAAAAGAAGATTCGCAGCAGCTGCCCGTAGGTGATCCGCGAAGGATCGTAAACCACTTCCACCGATTCCGCATGCCCGGTGGTTTCGGTGGTCACTTGATCGTAGGTGGCTGTCGACGCGGCCCCCCCGGCATAGCCCACGGTCGTCTTGGTCACGCCCTTCAGCCGTTCAAACACAGCCTGCGTCCCCCAGAAGCAGCCTCCGGCGAAAACGGCGGTAGCCTGCCCGTGCGCCGAGGCGAGCGGCACGTCCTCCTTAGCGGGCGGAATCGGCTGCTTAGGAGCCGCAATAGCGGCGCAGCCCAGAATCGAAAAAGCAAATGCGAACCCTGCGAAGCTGGCAGTCCCCAGGATCAAACGCGCGAGCATAGAAGTCCCTCCTATAGGCTGATTATAGGACGCGCCACGCCCCAAAACGGTCTAAGAAAATTGATGATACTCGCGAATGCCGCGAGCCTTGCGCACGCCGCTACCGGGCGGAGTGGACGGCGGCGGCGAGGTCGCGCAGCAGCGGCAGGGTGTCGGCCCAGCCGAGGCAGGCGTCGGTGATGCTTTGGCCGTAGACGAGGGGCTTGCCGGGGACTAGTTTTTGGGCGCCGGCTACCAGGTTGCTTTCGAGCATTACGCCGACGATGCGCTGGTCGCCTTTGGCTACCTGCTGCGCTACTTCCTGGCAGACGGCGGATTGCTTGGCGTAATCCTTACTGCTGTTGGCGTGGCTGCAATCGACCATCACGCGCGGGGGCAGGCCTGCATCCTGCAATTTTTGGCAGGCACTATTTATGGCGTCCGGGCCGTAGTTGACCGTCCCTTTGCCGCCGCGGAGGATTACGTGGCAATCGGGATTGCCGGTGGTTACAAAAATGGCGGTCTGGCCGGTCTTGGTGCAGCCTAAAAACGTGTGGGGTTGGGCGGCGGAGAGCACGGCTTCGACGGCGATCTGCGCATCGCCCGAGGTGGCGTTCTTGAAGCCTACCGGGCAGGAAAGTCCTGAGACGAGCTGGCGATGGACCTGGCTCTCGGTGGTGCGCGCGCCGATGGCTCCCCAGCTGACCAGGCTGGCGACGTATTGCGGCGTGATCATGTCGAGGAATTCGGTGCCGGCGGGCACGCCCATTTCGGCGAGATCGATCAGCAGATGGCGCGCGAGGCGCAGGCCGTCGTTGATTTTGTAGGACTGGTCGAGATAAGGGTCGTTCAGCAGGCCCTTCCAGCCGACCGTGGTGCGCGGCTTCTCGAAATACACCCGCATGACGATGCACAGATCGCGCGAGAGTTCGGCGATGGCTTCTTTGAGAAGAGCTGCGTATTCGCGCGCGGCCTTGGTGTCGTGGATCGAGCAGGGGCCGACTACCACGATCAGGCGGCGATCTTTCCCGGCAAGGATGTTGGAGATTTCCTCGCGCGCGTGGAACACGGTGGAGGAGGCGTTTTCCGTTTCCGGCAATTCCTCTTCGAGGAATACCGGCGGGAGAACGACTTTGGTCCACTTGATGCGAAGATCGTCGGTGGTGTAAAGCATGGTCGCGTTCATTCTTCTCCTGACTTCTCCTGGCAAACTTCCGGCGAAGCCCTGGTCCGCCCGCAGCAATAATCCAGCAATATGGTTGTTAAGTGAGCCTCTAATTTAGCAGTCTTTCAGGCAGAATTCCTCCCGGATTCGATTTTGGGGAAGTCACGCACCCTTCGGCTAGAAAGCGCGATGGCAAGGGGGAAAAGAGAAGAGGGATCCTTCGTCGCTGCGCTCCTCAGCATGACTGCGAAAGACGAAAGAAAAAGCAAAAAGAAAAAGCAGATCCTTCACTTCGTTCAGGATGACACCACGGTAGAGGGGCCTCGACGAGACCGCGGCGGGTGGATGCTGACGCGTGCCAGAGCAGGAGGCTCGCTGGAAGGGGCCGAGAAAGGAAGGCCGTGCGCGCCTTGGCTTTTGTGTCGCGGTTAGAAGCGCGAGGCTACGAAGAGCCCCAGGCCGATGGCGATGATGTCTTCGGGGACGGCGATGGCGATGTCGGGGACCTTGAGTCCCCGCACCAGTCCGCGGCGCGCGTGATAACCGCCGAGTGTGCCGGCGATGGCCCCTACGATGCCGAGCGCGATCCCGAGAGCGACGGGCTGGCCGGCGGCTAGGGCGAGCCCGGCTGCCGAGAATCCGCCGCTCACGATGCGCGCGCTGAATTGCATGGGCACGGTGCGCGCGGGGGTGGACGGGAGCTGGTCGGTCACATATTCGCTTGCCGCGCCGATTGTGAAGAGCACCAGGGCGATGGTGGAACCCATGAACGCGAAGCGCGTGTCGTGGAGGTTGAGCCATCCAAGATGCGCTCCCCAGGCGACCGCGGCAGGGGCGGTCACGGTTCGGAGGCCGGCGACGAATCCAATAGCGATCAGGAGCAGCCACAGTTCAGTAGTAGACATAGTCCGGGTAGCCTAGGCCCGGGCGCGAAGGCTTGTCAACAAGATCGCGCTACAATTTCAACCCATGGACTTCAACGGCTCGACGGCCGCGGCGGCCGCAGATTGGCCGCACCGATGGGCGCGCCCGTCGTGTATACTGACTAGCTTGGCCGGGTAGTTTCGCAGCGAACCCCAGGCAAATCGACTCGGAAGGCCTAACCTTTGACCTTGGCATCGAGCGTCGTTTTCCTTCTGGCTTTCAGCAGCGGCCCCTTCACGAATTACTGGCACCGGCTGGTCGACCCCACGTTTCGCGGGCTGTATCAGGCCAACGCGTTCGATCTCGCCATCATGCTGCCGTATTTTCTGGTGATGGTGGTTCTCGCCACCTACGGAATTCACCGGTATTTTCTGGTCTACAATTTTTATAAACACCGCAAGAACATTCCTGGGCCGCCGCCGGAGATCACCGACTGGCCGAAGGTCACGGTGCAGTTGCCGATTTACAACGAGCGGTACGTCACCGAGAGACTGGTGGAAGCCGCGGCGCAATTCGATTATCCGCGGGAGCTTTTGCAAATCCAGTTGCTCGACGATTCCACCGACGAGACGCAGGCCATCGCCGCCGATTGCGTGGAGCGGCAGCGGTCCCTGGGCGTCCCGATCGAATACATTCATCGGGACAACCGCGAAGGCTACAAGGCCGGCGCTTTGCAGGAAGGGCTGAAGACAGCTACCGGCGAATTCGTCGCGATTTTCGACGCCGACTTCATCCCGCCCGCGGATTTCCTGCGCCGCACCGTGCCGTACTTTGTGGACCCCAAGCTGGCCATGGTGCAGACGCGCTGGAGCTACATCAACCGCCATTATTCGGCGCTCACCGAGGTGGAAGCGATTCTGCTGGACGGGCACTTCGCCATCGAACACTCGTCGCGCTACCGCAGCGGGCTTTTCTTCAACTTTAATGGCACGGCGGGGATCTGGCGGCGCGAGTCGATCGAAGATGCGGGCGGCTGGCAGCATGACACGCTCACCGAGGACACCGACCTTTCTTACCGCGCGCAGATTCGCGGCTGGCAATTTCTCTATTTGCCTGAAATCGAATGCCCGTCCGAGTTGCCCGTTGAGATGAACGCGTTCAAGTCGCAGCAGGCACGCTGGGCCAAGGGGCTGATGCAGACGGCCAAGAAAATCCTGCCGAAGCTGATGCGCGCAGACGTGCCGGCGTCGGTGAAGGCCGAAGCGTTTTTCCATTTGACGGCGAACGTCAGCTATCCGCTGATGATTTTCATGTCCATGATTCTGCTGCCGGCGATGATCGTGCGATTCTACCAGGGCTGGTTTCAGGTGCTGGTGATCGATCTGCCGCTGTTCCTGGCGTCCACCTGCTCGATTTCGTCTTTCTACCTGGCGGCCGAACGCGCGCTGTATCCCAAAACGTGGAAACGGACGTTTCTCTACCTGCCGTTTGTGATGGCTGTGGGAATCGGGATCGCGGTGCGCAACGCGGTGGCGGTGCTGGAAGCGATCGTCGGGAAAAAATCCGAATTTGTGCGCACGCCGAAGTACCGCGTGGAAGCCGGCGCTAAGCACGACAGCGCCTGGGTGAAGAAGAGTTACCGCAAGCGCGCGGGATGGATGCCGTACGCCGAGGTGCTGCTGGGGATTTATTTTGCGGCGGGCGTGCTCTACGCGATTCAAAACGAAAACTACGCGACCACTCCGTTCCTGCTGCTGTTCGTGTGGGGCTACCTGTATACCGGCCTGATGTCGCTCTCGCAGACGTATCTGGGGCAATTGCGGTTGGGGCGCGCTGACACGCAGACGCCGACGCCGGCTGCTGAGGTGCGACCTGCATCGACCGGCATCCCGGGGTTCTAGTGGCGCGCGCTCGGAGTACGCTGCCGCCACAGGCTGAAGGGACCCGCCTGGAAAGTTCCGCAAAACTTCGCCTTCGTGGTTCCCGCCTTTCCGCAAGCTGCGTATCCATCGTTCTCGCCGCTTCGATTTTTTGCTGCTTGGCCCAGGCGCGTTTTCGCCAGCCCAATTCCGAATACCAGGCGCGGCGAGCGCAGCTTCGCGCGAAAGTGGATGGGCCCATCGTAATATACGGTTACACCGGGCACGAGGACGCTTCGGAAGTCGCCATCTTCTTTCAGGAGCCTTACTTCTATTATTTGTCCGGGCACGACGAGCCGGGCGCCGCGCTGCTGCTGATTCCCGACGCGCCGAACGCGAAGACAGCGGACGGTCCGCGCGAGATTCTCTATCTTCCGCCGCGCGATCCTGCCCAGGAAAAATGGGAGGGGCCGAAGATGGGTCCCGACGATCCGGGCGTGGCGGAAAAGACGGGCTTCGCGGCCGTCGAGCCTATCGCAAATCTGCGCGCCGACCTGGTGAGGCTGTCGAAAAATTACGCGAATTTCTACACGCTGCT
>JBEKTG010000219.1:0-6064 GCA_049516275.1 Candidatus Acidiferrales bacterium | reverse complement strand
TGAGCACGCCGCGCCCGGTGCCCGGAAACATGGCGTCGAAGGAGTAGGAGCCATTCAGCGTCGTGTCCGCCTTGGTAACCGTGCCGCCGTCGTTCACATCCACAATCGTATTCGTAGCCGGAATATTCCCCGCGCCGTCGGCGGTGAATCTCCCCGCAATTGCGAGCGGATTGAACGCCACGTCGGCGCCCAGCCCGCTGAAGACATACGGTCCGGACAGCACCGAGTTCGCATTCGTGGTCGAGAGAGCATTCCCGGTTTGCTGGTCGATCGTGCCGGCTCCCGTATTGCTCGTGTCGGATCGAATGATCAGGCCGTGCTGGTTTGTCGTTAGGACAAAACGCCAGGTCGTGCCGTTAGTGAAATTAGCGGTCCCCCTGCCATCAGGGCCCACAACATAATTTCCGCTGATAGGCACCTGCTTGGCGACGCCGCCTTGAAAACTGTCGGTGTCTTCGAGGCCGCTCTCAATATTTCCATTCCCGTCCGACACAAAACTGCCGGCCACGGCGGAGAAACCCACCTGATTGTCGCCCGAATAAGAAAACGCATAGGGACCGCTGAGCGAGTGGTCGGAAAAGACGATGGTAAACGTGTCGCTCAAGGAATTCGTTCCGTCGGTTCCGGTCACCGTGATCGAATTGCCGGTAGGAGGCGACAGTGGCGCGGTGTAAAACCCGCTGGATGAGCCAATCGTTCCCGGATTCCCTCCGCTGGCCGACGTAACCGTCCACACCGTTCTTCCATCCGCCACGCCGTTAAGAATCGATGCAAACTGTACCGTGCCCCCCGCTGGAACGCTCGCTATCGAGGGGCTGATGGAGTACCCCAGCGTGGCTCCAATCGTAACGACAGCTGTATTCGACGTGACCGTCCCCGCGGTAGTGCTGGTGCTCGTAGTAGTCGTTGTTGTGGTAGTCGTGTCGGTTTGCTGCGCTACCGCCGTGATATTCACCTGTCCGTTGTTGACCGAGGGCACCACCGCCGGCGCCGTATAAATTCCCACCTGATTATCCGTCGTCGACGAAAGGATCGTCCCGATGCTCGAACTCCCTCCCACAATTCCGTTCACTTCCCAGGTCACCGCCGTGCTCGTCGAACTGGTCGTGCTGGTGTTGGAGAGATTGACGGTCGCGGTGAAATCGGTCTGAGCCCCAGGGTTGACGGTCGCCGCGGTGGGCGTGATCGAAACGGAAGACACAGTAACGGTGCCGCTGCCGCCACCGCATCCCGAGAGGATTCCGGCTGCAACAATAAGGACCGCAAGAGCCGTGATCGCACGGGTTCGCATGACCATCAGCGACGCCCCCTGGAACCGCCTGCGCAAACCACGCCGGAACTGGACTTCGCCGAAAGCTCCTGCTGAACATTCAACACCAAGGGATGAAGCGGGCAGTTCTGAGGACAAATGAGTCCCGTGGTCACACCGAACCGGCTGGGCATCGTGGCCTTATCTCCATAAGTTGCATTCAGGGATACCTGCTTATTCCTTACCTGCACGAAAAAAGTTCCATAAGTCCTGCACCGCTCGTATTCCCGGAGCCCGTCGAAGCAAATGAACAGATGCGGAGAAGCCCTCTTTGCGTTGTTCCTCGCGAATTCGAAAGCCGGAGGCCTCTGCCCGGTACGCCGGACATCGAGCGTATATGTTACGCCTGGAAACGGAGAGAGCAAGCGAGAATCGCCAAAAAAACGCCGCCGCCCACACCCCATCGAAATCTGGCATTCCCAGTTTAGAACCAATACGATTATGCTGAGAACGCCCGAATAAGATACCCAAAGAGAGGCAACCGATGCTCAAAATCGCGACACAACGGACGACGCTGGAGGTAGCCGACGGCACCTCCATGAATGCCTACACCGCCCGGCCCGCGGAAGAGGGTAAGTTTCCAGGCATGCTTGTCTTCCAGGAAGCCTTCGGCGTAAACGCCCACATTCGCGACATTACCGAGCGCGTCGCCCGGGAAGGTTACGTCGCCATCGCTCCGGAGTTTTTCCATCGGACGGCGCCCGGCTTCGAGGGCAGTTACACGGATTTCCCCGCCGCAATGCCCCATATCCAGGCGATGACGGAAGAAAACCAGATCAAGGACATTGCCGCGGCCTATGACTGGCTCAAGACTCATCCCCAGGCGGTATCCGACCGCATCTCCAGCATCGGATTCTGCATGGGCGGCCGTATGTCATTTCTCGCTGCCTCCACGGTTCCGCTTCGAGCCGCAATCTCCTTCTACGGAGGCGGCATCGCGCCCGCCCTGCTTCCCCGCGCGGCGAATCTCTCGGCGCCCATGCTCTTCTTCTGGGGCGGACTCGATAAGCATATCCCGCCGGAACAGATCCGCACCGTTCTGGACGAACTGAATCGCGTGGGCAAGCCGTATGTGAACGTGGAAATCTCCCACGCGGACCACGGCTTCTTCTGCGATGTCCGCGCAAGCTACAACCCGGTCGCTGCTGACCTCGCCTGGACGCTTTCGCTGAAATTCCTCGATACCCGCGTGCAGGGTGACGGCCAGAAAGCCCACGTAGCCTGAGACGTCTGCTGTAGGGAGTCCCGCTTGTTTGGATGCGGTCTCGTAGTTTCAGCAGGCCGAGCGGGTCGTTGAGTTGTTAAAAAGCGTCCTGCGCCCTGTCCATCAGCATCTTCGATACGGCGCTACGAACCAGCTCGACGGCCGGCCGGCGGTAGTCCCAGCGCGAATCCGCATCGGGCGGGATCACCACCATCGTCGCGTTCGCTTCGAACAGAAGAACCTCGCCCTTCTCGTTCAGTCCGAAATCGACCCCGCCATAATCCAGACCCAGCGTTTTCTGAATCCCATCCAGCGCAGCCACGGCGGCAGGGCCGAGCACCCCGCTCATGTTCGATAGGAACTCGGCATCCTCGGCGCGGTGCGCCGGACTCTCGGCCATCTCGGCGCTGAAATAATGGATTTTCCAATCGCTTGAAATTGCAACATGCAAGGGGTAAAGCTGCCCGTCGATCATCATCACCCGGTATTTGCGCGCTTTCCCGTCACGCCCGCGTGCTTCGAGATATTCGATCACCGTCAGATCGCGGCCCGGCAGCTGCGCCAGCGCGGTCGGCAGCTCATCCAGACTCTCGACCCTCAGGAAGTGCTCTCCAATATGATAGCCAGGAGTTCGCACCAGAAGAGGAAACTCAAAGCCATGAAGCGTCAAGGTTGCACCGGAGTCCGGTGCTGCAAGCGCTTCCCGCGGCAGCGTTACCATCCGGGGCGTCACCACCCCAGGCACCCCGGAAAGGCGCCGCGCCACATCGCACCGGCCAGTCCCCTGTATTGCTGCAGGGGCATTGATCACCGGAGCCGTGGTATGCGCCAGCAAGTGCTCCGCCCCAGCCAGCGCCGCCGCGGCCACATCGGCATCGCCAATGCCGTTCACGACAAGCCGGTGCGCCGGCAGCGGCGTTTTCTCGTCGTAGAAGTCCGTGACCGCCACATAGGTCTGGAAGACACAGTCATCGAGGAATTTCTCAAGCGGCGCGTTTCCGCCCACCGAGGATGCCATCAGCAGCACGGGGATCGCCGGCGATTTCCCTTTGTAGAGAGTCGGTATCACCCTTTGCTGCTCGAAACACTTCCGGTGATGAAACTCGGCGGTATCTGGCTCACCCAGCCGCGTCAACGCGTAATACATTCCCCCATGTGCCTGGGGATACTCGGGATTGATCCGAAGCGCCGCTTCGTAATGGGCACGGGCACCAGCCGCATCGGCCTCCTCCAGCATCAGCGCGCCCAGGCTTACCCGGATCACGACGTCGTCAGGGTGATACTTTACCGCCTCCGCGTAGACCGTCCGCGCCGCCCTGCGCTGCCCCGTCGCAGCCAGCAGACACCCGAGGCCTATGAGGTTCAGCCGGTTTGTGGGATCGAACTCGGCCACTTTGAGATAGTCGGCCCTGGCCTCCAGGCTGCGCCCCATCTGGGCGAGAAACGTAGCCCGCTTCACCCGCAGAGCGACTTCTAAGGTTCGTTGCTGGCCCCTCAGTGCGCTGAGCTGCGTTTCCAGACGCCTCGCTGTGGCGTCCTCCTGCGACAGCGGTTGAAACAGACGCACGCCGGCCTCAATCTGCTCCAGCTTGTCGGTCAGCGCCTGAAGCTGCTCGTCCAGCCGGCGCACCAGCGCATCTTTCTGCTCCCACGACAACACTTCACCGGTCGCGTAAGTCGCACAAGGCTCAGGGGATGAACAAAAGGAGCCCGCCTCCGGCGCCGGAGCCGCTTCGAAGGCGCAATTGTCGTCTTGCGAAGGCATTGGGAGGCCTATCGAGTCACCACTGCAATCGGATGACCGGCCAGATCCGAAATCCGGCGACAAAAAGTTAGCCCGTTCTTATAGTCAAACGGTTATCCCTCTGGCCAGTTCCGAGGGACGGCCCAGCATGGTCTCTGAAATCAGCGAGGCGAATCCTTGGGAGTGCGATCAGGTGAGGACTCTGCGCCGAGACCGGCGGCAGCCCAATCAGGCGAAAAACTGCCCCATGCCGCGGAATTTCTGATAGCGTCGCTCGACGAGCTGGTCGGCGGAAAGCAGCGAAAGTTCGTCGAGCGTGCGCGATAGGAACGGATCAAGCAGTTTGGCTGCGGCGGCATGGTCAGTATGAGCCCCGCCCTCGGGCTCCGGAACAATTTCGTCGATCAACTTCAGTTCGAGCAGATCGGGCGCGCTGATCTTCAGCGCCTCGGCGGCGGCTCTCGTTTTCGTAGCATCCCGCCACATGATCGAAGCGCAACCCTCCGGCGAAATCACGGAGAAAATGGAATTCTCCAGCATGAACAAGCGGTCGCCGACGGCGATCGCCAGCGCCCCGCCGGACCCTCCCTCGCCCGTAATCGTCACGATGATCGGCACCGGCAGCCGCGACATTTCCCGCAGGTTGTGCGCAATCGCTTCGGCCTGTCCGCGCTCCTCGGCATCCACCCCGGGATACGCGCCGGGCGTATCGATGAACACAAAAATCGGCCGTTGGTATTTTGCCGCCAGTTGCATCGCGCGCAGCGCCTTCCGATAGCCCTCCGGCTTCGCCTGCCCGAAGTTGCGAGCCACGCGTTGCTTCGTGTCGCGGCCCTTCTGGCTCCCGACGATCATCACCGGCTTGCCGTGAAACCATGCCATGCCGGTAATCAGCGCGGGATCGTCCGCAAACCCGCGGTCGCCGTGGATCTCGCTGAAGTTCTCAAACAGCAGGCGGACAAAATCATCCGTGTAAGGACGTTGCGGGTGCCGCGCAAGAAGAACATGCTGCCAGGACTCAAGATGCTCGTAAAAATCGTGCTTCAGCTCTTCGACTTCGCGCCGGATGCGCTCAATGTCTGCCGCCGTGCTCTCGGTCGGGTCGGTGAGCCGGCTCAGCTCGACGACGTTTCGTTCGAGCGCGTCAATTTCACTCTGACGCTGCTTCTCGCGATCCTCGGAAGTGCCGCGCGCTGCCTTGCGCCGCCTCTCGACAAAAGGAACCACCGTGCTGGAAGGGCCGGCAGATTGCTTTCCACCCGCTGCGGAACCCTGCGCCTTCTCTTCGAGCGCCTTGCGCTGCCGGGCAATCTCGCGCATCCTGCGAAGCCGCCGCCGCGCCAGCCTCCGCCTGTCCTTTTTCTTGTCTTCCGCCTTTTCGTCCCCCGCCACAGGCCCTCTTTACTGCTCCACGGCCACCGAATCGCTGCCGCAAATCTCCCGCACCCGCTCCACCAGTTCCCTGTCCGCCCGCACAGCGCTTGAAGCCTCGAGCGTCGCCTCCGTGCCGTCGTCCTTGACGAGATCGAACGCTACGCGGCACCGCCCCGGCCGGCTCGAAAACAGTTCGTGGAGCCGCGTCAATGCCCCGGTGTCCACAACGCTTAAATCCACCCGCACGCGAAGCAAGCTCGGCGGTCGGTCAGCCACCTGATCCAGCACTCGCGCATCCGATACGATCAGTCGCGTTCCGACATCCTCCACCGCGACGCGCCCCTTCACCAGCAGCGGCGTGGCTGCCTTGAGGATCGGTTCCAGCTTCTGAAACGCCTCCGGGAACACCAGCGTCTCGATCACGCCGGTGCGG
>JBEKTG010000218.1:0-6092 GCA_049516275.1 Candidatus Acidiferrales bacterium | reverse complement strand
GTCCACAATCGTTCCTTCGATGCCCGGCGGGCAATACAGAGAAGCGTCGCGAACGTCTCCGGCCTTCTCGCCGAAAATCGCGCGCAGCAGTTTCTCTTCCGGCGTAAGCGTGGTCTCGCCCTTCGGCGTAACCTTGCCGACGAGAATGTCGCCGGGCTTCACCGTTGCTCCAATTCGAATCACGCCGCTTTCATCCAGGTTGCGAAGGAAGCTCTCGTTGATGTTGGGGATATCCCGCGTGATTTCTTCGGGTCCGAGCTTCGTATCCCGCGCTTCGATTTCGTATTCCTCGATGTGAATCGAAGTGTAGTAATCCTCTTCCACGAGCTATTCGCTGACGAGAATCGCGTCTTCGAAGTTGTACCCGCGCCACGGGAGGAACGCGACCAGCACGTTGCGACCCAGGGCGAGTTCGCCGCGGTCGGTGCATGGACCGTCGGCCAGCACCTGGCCCTGCTTCACGCGGTCTCCCGCGCGAACCAGCGGCTTCTGGCTGATGCAGGTGTTCTGGTTGGAGCGCTTGAACTTCGTGAGCAGGTAAATGTCGGACCCGACTTCGCGGCTGAGCACGCCGGACTGGTCGGATTCGACGCGCACGATCACGCGTTCGGAGTCCACCTGGTCAACGATGCCGTCGCGGCGGCACACGATCACCGCACCGGAATCGCGCGCGGTAACCCGCTCCATGCCTGTACCAACGAGGGGCGCTTCGCCCTTGATTAGCGGCACAGCCTGGCGCTGCATGTTCGATCCCATCAACGCGCGGTTGGCGTCGTCGTTCTCAAGAAACGGGATCAAGCTGGCGGCGACCGATACGAGCTGCTTCGGCGAAACGTCGATGTAATCGACTTCGTCGCGGCTCTTCAAAACGAAGTTGCCGGCCTGGCGGCAGTTGACGAGGTCGGTGGTAATGCGGAGCTTCTCGTCGAGCGAAGCGTTGGCCTGCGCGACCACGTAGCGGTCTTCTTCCCACGCGGACAGATAGAAGCAGTGGGGCTCGACCACGATGCGGCGGCGCTTCAACTCCTCGTTCATGTCCTCCACTTTTTCTTTTTCGACGATTTCACCGGCCTTGAACTCGCTGTCGCCGGCGTTGACGATCTGCACGTAGTCGATCACGCGGCCGCCCTTGACCTTGCGGTAGGGCGACTCGATGAAGCCGAACTCGTTGATCCGCGCGTAGCTGGAGAGCGAGCTGATCAAGCCGATGTTCGGGCCTTCCGGCGTTTCAATCGGGCAGATGCGGCCGTAGTGAGTGGGGTGAACGTCGCGGACTTCGAATCCGGCGCGCTCGCGCGACAACCCGCCGGGACCCAGGGCCGAAAGACGCCGCTTGTGCGTGATTTCGCTCAGCGGGTTGGTCTGGTCCATGAACTGCGAGAGCTGCGAACTTCCGAAGAACTCGCGGATCGCGGCCATCACGGGCTTGGCGTTGACCAGGTCATGCGGCATGGCCGTGGACATTTCCTGGTACACGGACATCTTTTCCTTGATGGCGCGTTCCATGCGGACCAGGCCGATGCGGAACTGGTTTTCGAGCAACTCGCCCACCGCGCGGACGCGGCGGTTGCCGAGATGGTCGATGTCGTCCACCGAGCCGATGTTCTTGCGCAGCTTCAGCAGATACTTGATCGCGGAAACGAAGTCGGAAGGATCGAGCGTGCGCTTTTCGAGCGGCGTCTCGAGGCCGAGCTTGATGTTGAACTTGAGGCGGCCGACCTTGCTGAAATCGTATTTGCGCGGGTCGAAGAACATGCCGTTGAACAGGGCGGTGGCGGTCTCAAGAGTCGGGGGATCGCCCGGGCGCAGCTTGCGGTAGATTTCGATCAGCGCTTCTTTCGGAGAGCGGATCGTATCTTTTTCAAGGGTGCGCGTAACGATGATGCCCACGTCGTCGCGTTCGGGGAACGCAATATCCACTTCGGTGATGCCGGCCTCGGCGATGGTGAGCCACATTTCAGGAGTGAGCGGCTTGTTGGCTTCGAGCAGCACTTCGCCGGTCTGGCGATTCACCAGCTCGCCCACGGTCACCGCGCCTTCGATATCGGCGGGGCCGATTTCGGCCTGCGCGATGCGGGCCTTCACGAGCTCCTTGTACAGGGCTTCGGAGATGCGCTTGTGCGCGCCCACGACTACGTCGCCCGTCTTGGGGTTCTTGATTTCGCGGCTCAGCTTGCGGTCGACCAGGCTCTCGGAAACGTTCCAGTAGAGCTCGCCGTCGCGCAGGGTGATCCGCTCCACCTGATAGAAGGTGCGCAGGATGTCTTCGTTCGACTTCATCCCCAGGGCGCGGAGGAAAATCGAGCCGAGGAATTTGCGCTTGCGGTCGATGCGGACGTACAGAATGTTCTTGGTGTCGTACTCGAATTCCACCCACGAGCCGCGGTAGGGAATGATCTTCCCGAGGAAATAGCTGCGGTTGTTGGCGGTTTCGAAGAACACACCGGGCGAGCGGTGCAACTGGCTGACGATGACGCGCTCGGTTCCATTGATGACGAACGTGCCGTTTTCCGTCATCAGGGGAATATCGCCGAAGAAAACTTCCTGTTCCTTGATGTCGCGGATGGACTTGGCGCCCGTGTCGGGATCCTTGTCGTAGATCGTGAGGCGGATGGTGACCTTGAGAGGCGCGGAATAGGTCATGCCGCGCTCTTCGCATTCGGTGACGTCGTACTTGAGCTGCAGGGTAACTGGATCGCCGCACTTATTGCAGAACGTGGGGGTGTTCTTGTTGAATGTGCCGCACTTCGCGCACAGCACGTCGCCGGTCTTGTACGGGTTGGTTACCACCGAAGCGCCGCAATTGCGGCAGGTGGCGCGCAAGTGGTGCAGGCCGCGCAGGTGGCCGCACTTGCATTCCCAGTTGCCGATGGCGTAGTCGACGAAATCGAGCTGCGACAGACCGCGAAAATCCTGGATCGGAAACACGGAGGCGAACACGGACTGCAGGCCCGCGTCTTCCCGCTCGCTGGGCAGCAAGTCCATCTGCAGAAACCGCTGATAGGATTTTTTCTGGACGTCGATCAGGTTCGGGATCTGAACCGTCGTCTTGATTTTGGCAAAATCCAGCCGCTCGCGTTCCCGAACAACGCGATTACCATTCCGATTACTCATGATTTATCCTCTTCAGGGCAAACGCCGAATCGACGGCGCGGGAGACACCCGCCCCGCCGGTCCGGGAAGGACTTATTTTGAGATTTTGAATTTCAAAGGGTCACGCGCGTACGCGATCTCCCCAGCCCCGGGCGTTTCTACGCCGCGGGACACTACTTGATCTCGACCTTGGCTCCCGCGTCCTCGAACTTCTTCTTGATGGTGGCCGCCTCGTCCTTGTTGATGCCTTCCTTGACGGTCTTCGGCGCGCCATCGACCAGGTCCTTGGCTTCTTTCAGCCCCAGGCTGGTCACTTCGCGGACTGCCTTAATCACGTTGATTTTGTTCGCGCCCACTTCGGTGAGGACGACGGTAAATTCCGTCTTCTCCTCGGCCGGAGCCGCGCCCGCCGCACCCGCTCCGCCGCCCGCCACCATCACCGGAGCCGCTGCTGCCGCCGACACGCCGAAAGCCTCTTCCATCTTCTTCACCAGCTCGGAAGCTTCCAGCAGCGACAGACCCTTTATTTCTTCGAGAATCGTTTCCACTTTGCTAGCCATTGCCTTTTCCTATCCTCCCTGAGATGAGAAATTCGTACGATTAAGTTGTTTCAGGCTGCAGGAGCGTCGCCGCCCGCGCCGCCGAACTTGTTGGCCTTCACCGCTTCGCTCGTCACCACCGCCAGGTTGCGCGGCACCGCGGACAGGACGGTGGCGACGCGCTGGGCCGGGGCGTTGAGCATGAACATGATCTTGCTGATCAGCTCTTCCTTGCTGGGAAGCAGCGCGAGCTGGCCGATTTCCTGAATCGAAATGACGCGCCCTTCCACCCATCCGGCGCGAAACTGAAACGCCGGAGTATCCTTCGCGACTTTCGTGAGGATCTTCGCCAGGGTCACCGGATCCGTCTTCGTGTAAGCGATCGAATTGGTGCCCTTGAGGCCCTTGAGCAGGCCCTCGGTAGGCGTGCCGGCCGCGGCGCGCTCGGCAACCGTGTTCTTCACCACCTGGTAGTGGCCTCCGGCGGATTCCACCGTGCGGCGCAGTTGCGTGTCCTGCTCGACCGTGATCCCCTGAAACGTCGACAGAATTACCGTGGAAACATTCGCGAGCTGCGCGCGAAGCTCCTCGGACTGCTTTTTCTTTTCGGCCTTCTTCTTCATGCCGAGCCCCTTTGCGAAACGCCAGATGTCCAAACGCCCGATATCTAAACGCTAGACGTCCAATCGAAATCTCAGGCTGCCACCGCGACTGCGTCCTCGGCCTCGATCGGGTCGATCAAGATACCCGGACCCATCGTGGAGGTGAGAGTAATTTTCTGAATGTACTTGCCCTTCGCCGCGGCAGGCTTGGCCTTGACCACGGCGGCCAGCAGAGCCTGCGCGTTTCCGGCGAGCTGCTGAGCCGAAAAGCTGATCTTCCCGACGGGCGAATGGATGATGCCGGTCTTGTCGAGGCGAAACTCGACTTTACCGGCCTTGATTTCCTTGATCGCCTTGGCAACATCGAAAGTCACGGTGCCGGTCTTGGGATTGGGCATCAAGCCGCGAGGACCGAGCACTTTTCCAAGACGCCCGGCGGAACGCATCATGTCCGGCGTGGCGATCACCGCTTCGTAATCGGTCCAGCCGTCCTGAATTTTCTGGACGATGTCGTCGCCGCCGACGAAGTCCGCGCCAGCTTCCTGCGCCTCGCGCACCTTTTCGCCGCTCGCGATTACCAGAACGCGCTTGGACTTGCCGAGACCGTGCGGCAGCACGACGGTGCCGCGAACCATCTGGTCGGACTGTTTCGAGTCGACTCCCAGATTAAGAACCAGCTCGACCGTTTCGTCAAATTTCACGAAGTGCGCCTTGCGAAGCACTTCGGCGGCCTCTTCCAGTTTGTAAGGACGCGCCTCCACCAGCTTGCGGGCGCGATCGATATTCTTTCCACCAACTTTTGCGCTGCGGCCCATCGTCTGCTCCTGACTCCTAGCCTTCCACTTCAATGCCCATGTTGCGGGCGGTGCCCTTGATCGAACGAATCGCCGATTCGAGTTTCAGCGTGTTCAGGTCGGGCAGCTTCATCTTGGCGATTTCTTCCACCTGCTTGAGGGTTACCTTGGCCACCTTGTTGCGGTTCGGCTCGGGCGAACCCTTCACGATGCCCGCCGCGCGCTTCAGAAGTTCGGAAGCGGGGGGTGTCTTCAGAATAAAGGTGAACGTACGGTCGCTATAGATCGTGACCAGCACGGGAATAATCATTCCGTCCGGTTCCTTGGCGGTCTTGGCGTTGAACTGCTTCACGAAATCCATGATGTTCACGCCGTGCGGTCCCAGGGCCGTGCCGACCGGGGGGGCCGGTGTGGCTTTCGCGGCCGGCAACTGCAGCTTTACCATCGATTGAACTTTTTTCGCCATTCTCTGTGTCCTCTACTTCGCCCCGCGCGCAGCGCCTGGTCCGAATTCTAGGAGGCGACCTTTTCAACCTGCGCAAAATCCAGCTCCACCGGAGTGGAGCGGCCAAAGATTGTAACCGAAACCTTCAACGTGCTGCGGTCGGAGTTTACTTCCTCGACGACCCCGGTAAAATTCGCGAACGGCCCTTCGCCAATTCGAACCTTTTCGCCGCGATCGAACGACAGCTTCGGCTTGGGCTTTTCCGCCGTGGTGGTGGCGCGATTCAGAATATTCTGCACTTCCTCGTCGCTCAGCGGCGAGGGAGTCTGCCCGGAGCCCACGAAACCCGTCACCCGCGGGGTGGAGCGCACCACGTGCCAGGTGTAATCGTCCATGTCCATTTCCACGAGCACGTAGCCCGGATAGCACATGCGCGGGGAAATCACTTTTTTGCCGCCGCGCACTTCGACCACCGACTCGGTGGGGATCACGATCTGGCCGATTTTCTCGGTAAGCCCGAACGCCGCCACGCGGCCCTCGAGGCTCTCCTTCACCTTCTTCTCGAACCCCGAGTAGGTGTGGACGATATACCAATGCTTCGGCATGGAACTTCCTTCAG
>JBEKTG010000217.1:0-6104 GCA_049516275.1 Candidatus Acidiferrales bacterium | reverse complement strand
GCGGACCGCTTTGGATTTCGCCGTGCGCTGATGTTCGCCTACCTGGTGATGACCGTAGGTTATTTTTTGCTGGGATCGCTCTCGGCCGCTTGGATGGAACCGCTGCGCCACGCGCTGGGCGACAAATGGTTGGTGCTGACAATTCTGCTGGTGCCGGCGCTGGGTCCCGGCGTGGTGAAGCCGTGCGTGGCCGGGACGACCGCGCGGGCGTCGAGCGAAAACGTCCGCTCGCTCGGATATTCGATTTACTACACGATTGTGAACATCGGGGGTGCGCTCGGGCCGATCATCGCGTGGCTGGTGCGAAAGCAGCTGGGGCTGGGCATCGAAAGCGTGTTTCGCGTGGCGGCGGCCAGTGTCTTTCTGATGTTCTGGACGACACTGCTTTTTTACCGGGAGCCGAACCGGTCCGGCGAGGAACAGGTGGCCAGCGTTTCGGCGGCGATTAAGAACATGTTCGTGGTGCTCGGCAACCGGCGGTTCGTGGCGTTTTTGCTGATTTCTTCGGGATTTTACATCGTATTCTGGCAGGAATTTATTTCCGCGCCGCTGTTTGTCCGCAAGTACATCAATGCGCAGGCGGATGTCGATCTGCTGCTTTCCGTGGATCCGATTGTGGTGATCTGCCTGCAGATTCTGGTGGCTTACCTGACACGGACGATGCCGGCGATTCGCGCGATCGCTTTGGGCTTTCTTGTGACGGGGCTTTCGTGGGTGCTGCTGGCCATTCACCCGACGGTGCCGATGGTCGTCGCGAGCTTTGCGGTGCTGGCTGTCGGCGAGGTGATCCAGGCGTCGCGCTATTACGAATATATTTCGCGGCTCGCGCCTGCCGGTCAGCAGGGCGTGTACATGGGCTATGCGTTTTTGCCGGTGGCGATCGGTTATTTCATCGCAGGCGGACTTGGCGGATATCTGTTGCACGAATTTGGAGATGTTCTGCGGCGTCCGCAACAAATGTGGTGGGTGATTACAGCGATCGGCGCGCTCACGGCGGCGATGATGTGGCTCTACGACAAATTCATGAAGCCCGAAGACGCTGCTCGCGCGACGGCCTGATTTCATTGGCTTAATTCAACATGCGGCGGATATTTTCAATGGCTTGCCGGGCTTCGGCGTGGCGCGGCTCGATGTTGAGGGCTTGCTGGAAGCATTCGCGGGCGCGGTTGATCATGCCCTTCGCGAGATAGACGCGTCCGAGATTGAAATGAGGGTAGTGGCGGGGTTCGTAGCGCGGCGCCTGGAGGGCGCGCTCCAGCCAGGGGACTGCTTCGTCATACTTCTTGAGCGAGATTAAATACGCGCCGATGTCGTTGTAGGGATTGCCGAAATCGGGATCGACTTCGATGGCGCGCTTGCACTCTTCGATTGCGTCCTGCACTTTGCCCTGGAAGTGATACGTCCAGCCGAGGAATGTGTGCGCTTCCGCTGTGGGATGAATTTCGAGGGAGTGCTTGTATAGCGCGACAGCGCGGTCGAAGTCGCCGCTCATCTGGGCGGCGTAGGCTTGCTGGAACAATTCCTGAGCGCGCTCGATGGGATCGGGAGATGACATTTGGCTTTCTTTGCCGCCGCGGATCGGGCGCTCGCGGCTGAGGCAGTTGCTAAATGACTTTCTGCGCGCCGGATGTTGCGGCCATCTGGATCGCTTCGTCTGTTGTGATCAGCCGCGCCCCTAGGCGCGTCAATTCATCGAGCGTGCGGCGGCCTTCTTCGGGCTTGAGCGTTTCGATCGCGTCTTCCACGACGGAGACTCTGCATCCGCGCTCGAGCAGGCCCTTCGCGGCGCAGCGAACGCAGTATTCGGTGACTACGCCAAAAACGACGTATTCGGCGTCGCGTCCCCGAGTGTCGCCGATCCGCCGAACCAACTCACTCGCCTTGGGATTGTCGAAAACATCGAGCGTCTGTTTTTCAAGCACGATCTGCGGGTAATCGAAGACATTCGCGGGCAATGCAAACGGTGCTGCGTTGGGAATCGTCAGATGCTTTTGCATCAATCCTTCTGGAAGGATGCGCGCGCCGGGAGTTCCCTTCACGCAATGCGGGGGAAACAGATTGAACTCCGGATCGCCGGGCGCGTGAGCGTCGCCGCTCGACACGAGAAAAATGCCGTTTTCACAGGCTGCCCGCACCAACCGTTCGACGTTGGGAATTATTTTCTCCGCGCCGGGCACGTAGAGCTTTCCCCCGGGCAGCATGAAATCCGCCTGGACGTCGACTTCCCAGAAGATGATTTTGCGGGGCGTCATGTGCGGGACACTCGATGCAACGGCCAACAGCCTCTAAACCATTTTAGCGCAGGCGGCTCACGCGGCGGCGCACCTTTTCGAGCATCTTATCGAGCTGCTCGCTGTATCGCACGGAGTAGGTGGCGTTGCGATTCACCTGCCGGAAGCGAGCAGGCAGACGAGCGAGACCCTCCTTGCAGCGTTCGCGAAGCGCGTGGACTGGCTCCGCGGGGGCAACGCGCTGGCCACCGCGCATCACCTGGACGAGGAGCGGCTCGCCTCCTTTGGCGGGTTCGTTCTCTCGCGCGATCTTGTCGTTCTTGAACTGGCCATCCGCGCCCGAATAGCGGAAGACCTGCTTGCGGCCCGGGTAGGTGACCTTGGCGTGGCTGAACTTCGCGGCCTCGTGAATTTTTCCGCCGCGCTCGACTTCCACGAGCTTGTAGATCAGGTTCAAGTGAGGCGCGTCACCAGGGGTGCCCAGGGCGGTGCCGACTCCAAAGGCGTCAAGAGCGGCGCCCGCCGCGAGAAGCTTTTCGATTTTGTATTCGTCCAGATCTCCGGAGGCGAAGATCTTCACATCTTTCCAGCCGGCGCGATCCAGCTCGCGGCGCACCCAACGGCTGTCTTTAACGAGATCACCGCTGTCGAGACGGATGCCGGCAGGCTTTCGTCCCATGGAGACGATTTTTTTCACGGCATTGCGCACGTCGTAGGTGTCCACGAGCAGGACGGCGCCGTCGGGAAACGTATCCAGAAAGTGAGCAAATGCTTCGGCCTCATCTTCGTGAGCCATCACCCAGGAGTGCGCTTGCGTGCCATAGGTATTCAATCCGAACTGCTCGCCCGCGAGCACGTTGGATGTTCCGACGCAGCCGCCAATCACAGCCGCGCGGGCGGCCAGAAGACTGGCGAGGCCGCCATGTCCACGGCGCGCACTGAAGTCGACGACGTCGCGCCCTTTCGCCGCGGTGACCACGCGCGCCGCCTTGCTCGCGATCAAAGTTTGATAGCTCAGCGTGGCGAGCAGATACGTTTCCATGATCTGCGCTTGCGCGATGGGAGCAACGACGCGCATCAGCGGCTCTCCGGCGAAAACCAGGGTGCCTTCCGGGACGGCCCACACGTCGCCGTTGAAGCGAAACGCCGCCAGGTATTCGAAGAATTCGGGGCGAATGCGGGCGAACAGCGGATGCCGCCGCAGATAAGCAATCTCATCGGTGGAGAAGTTTACGTTTTCGAGGTATTCCAGCGATTGTTCGAGGCCGGCGGCAACCAGATAATTGCGATGCGGCGGGATGTTGCGAATGAAAAGTTCAAATGTGGCGATGGCATCGAAGCGGGTCTGCACGTAACCCGCCGCCATCGTCAGTTCATAGAGATCGGTAAGAAGTCCCGAGTATTCACGCATTCGTTTATGTGGTGTTGTCGCCGCCTGTTCCGCCGCGGGCAGGAATTCGGGAGACCCGCAAGCGGCTGTCAAACTTGTAGCTCGTTGAAAAAAGGCTTTGGCGCAGACTGAAAAGACAAAACCCCCAGGCGCCCGCCCACTTCTGGAATTGGACGCGCCTGGGGGTTTCGCCGCTAAACTCTGCGCCGGGTCACCTTACTTCAGAACGGCGTCTTTGAATGCCTTTGCCGCGCGCAAACGAACGACAGTCTTGGCCTTAATCTTGATTGCTTCGCCGGTGGCAGGGTTGCGGCCCATGCGCGCCTTGCGGTGTGCTTTCACAGCGCGGCCGATGCCAGGAATCACGAACTTACCTGCGCTCTTCGATTCCTTCACAGCCAGCTTGAATAGTTCATCAAAAAAAGCCGAGACCTGCTTCTTGGAGACCGGCTTTTCGGGGGTGCTGACCTTATCGGCCATGTGTGCAATGATTTTGGATTTGCTCAAGGGAGTTGCCATCGAATCTTATTTCCTCCTCAGATTGTATGTGCGGATTGATCCCGGCGTCCGGGATGCCGCGGGGAACTATAGCCGTCCTTCCCATCGAACGCAAGGAAAAACAACGAAAATCCCCGATAAAATGGGGCTTTCATCCATCCTGCCCCCGCTTGCCCGTTGCTACAGAGCCCCCAGTTGCTCATAAAACAACGCGACGGCCTTGATACCCCCGAAATAGTTTTCCAGGGCGATGTGCTCATCCGGGGCATGCGCGTTTTCGTCAGGCAATCCGAAGCCCAATAGGACGCACGGGACCTTGAAAGTATCGTGCATCTGGGTGACGAAGGGAATCGATCCCCCTTCGCGTATGAAAACGGCCTTTTTGCCAAAACCCGCCTCCAAGGCATGGATTGCCTTCTGGAAGATGGGGTGCGAGTAAGGCGCGACCCAGGGTTTTCCCGTGCTCAGAACCTCGAATTTGCACGTGACCGTCTTGGGCAGGAGCTTGCGAATGTGGCGTTCGACCAGCCTGGCGATTTTCGCCGGGTCCTGATTTGGAACGAGGCGCGTGGACAGCTTGGCATGCGCCTTGGACGGGATCACCGTTTTCGCGCCCTCTCCGGTATAGCCGCCCCAGATGCCGTTGAGCTCCAGCGTAGGCCGGGTCCAAAGCTGCTCGACAATGGTATAGCCCTTTTCGCCGCAGAGCCCAGGGGCGCCGACCGTTCTACGAAATTCCTTCTCCTTCCAAGGCAGCGCGTTGAGGGCTTTGCGCTCCTGGCGCGAAAGTGCCGCCACATCGTCATAGAAGCCCGGGACGGTTACCCGGAAATTTTTATCGTGCAGCTTCGCGATGGTCTCGGCCAGAATCGTGATCGGATTGGGCACTCCCCCTCCGAAAACGCCGGAGTGAAGGTCCTGGGCCGGGCCGGTGATTTCGATCTGGTAGTAGTCCAGCCCTCGCAGACCGTAGGTGATCGAGGGCACACCCTTGGCGAGCATGGAAGTGTCGGACACGACGAGCGCATCCGCCTTCAGGCGCTCGCGGTTCTGCTTCACAAAATCCCACAAACTGACGCTGCCGACTTCTTCTTCTCCCTCGATCATCACCTTTATATTGATGGGAAGCTTGCCATCGGTCTTCAAGAGCGCCTCGAGCGCCTTGATGTGTATGTGGACCTGCCCTTTGTCGTCGGCGGTACCCCGGCCGAAGAGATTGCCGTTGCGAACCGTGGGTTCGAAGGCGGGAGTTGTCCATAGCTCCAGCGGCTCTGCCGGCTGCACGTCGTAATGTCCGTAAAACAGGATGGTGGGCTTTCCCGGGGCGTGGAGAGACTCGCCATAGACCAGCGGGTGCATTTTTGTGGGAACGATTTCGATTTTCTCGAGGCCGGCGCCGCGAAGCTTCTCGGCGACCCACTGCGCGGCGCGTTCGATGTCGGGCTTGTGCTCGCTCTTGGCGCTTACGCTTTGAATGCGTAAAAACTCGGTGAGCTCGCGGATGTGATCGTCGCGCCTGGATTCAATGTAATCGATGAGTGTCATGACGCCCCTCGCCGGAATGAACCGGAGGCTTCGGCATTAATATAGCCCGATTGCCTTAGCCTCCACGGCTCCCAAGCACGTCACATATTACGGAAAAGGTCCTGTTTACAACAGCATTTTCGCGCTCTGCTCTTTTGGGCACCGCCGCAAGCAGGTTCCGTTGACTCACCCTTTTTCGCCATGCACGATAGATTTATGACAACGACAGAAACGCAAGCCAGCTCCCAGCGCCGGAGTTCGCGGGTCTTTACGCGGATCTCCGTACGCGCCCAGGGAAAAACGAATGACGGACGCAAGTTTCGCGAAAACAGCCATACCGTCGTGGTGAATGCTCACGGCGGGCTGATTTACCTGCAGCAAGACCTCGAAATGGGCGCCGAACTCATATTGATCAATCCGATCACCGAAGAAGAGCAGGAATGCCGCGTGGTCTACCTCGG
>JBEKTG010000216.1:0-6132 GCA_049516275.1 Candidatus Acidiferrales bacterium | reverse complement strand
GGTGTCCTCGGTGGGCATCGCGGGCATCGCGATCGTCACGCTGATCATTCTCGCGACGACACTGCTCACATCCGCCATCGACCGGCGATTCCAGAAGCAGCACCTGGAACTGGCCGCCAGCGAGGACCGCTACCGCCTTTTGTTCAAACGCTCGATGTCACCGATCTGCAAGGCCGGCCTTGAAGGCACGATTCTGGACTGCAACGACGCCTGCGCAACCGCCCTCGGCTATCCCTCGCGCCGCGAATTGATCGGGCGTCCCGCGAACATCATGTGTGCCGATCCTGCCGAGGGTGACGCCCTCTTCGAGGCCGTGGTTCGCCTCGGCCAGGTCACCGACCGGGAGGTTCGCCTGAAGAAAAAATCCGGCGAGCCCATCTGGACTTTGGGCAACGCCAACGTCATTGAAGATCCCAAGACCGGCATCGGCGCTGTTCAGATTACGTTCCTCGACATCTCCGACCGCAAAATCGCCGAACTCGCCCTCAAGCAGGCGAAAGAAATGGCGGAGGCCGCTAACCTCGCCAAGAGCGAGTTTCTGGCGTCCATGAGCCACGAGATCCGGACGCCCATGAACGGAGTGCTGGGAATGGCCGGCCTGCTGTTGGATACCGAACTTGCGCCCGAGCAAAAGGAGTATGCCCTTACGCTGCGACATTCCGCCGAGGCCCTGCTTTCGATCATCAACGACATCCTCGATTTCTCCAAGATCGAATCGGGCAAGCTGACCATCGAGCCGATCTCCTTCGATCTGTTCGTTGCCGTCGAAGAAACCACCGAACTCTTTCAGGCCAAATTGCAGGACAAGAACATCGAAATGATCGTTCGCTACGACCCCGCGCTGCCGCTGCGCTTCATTGGCGATCCGGGACGCATCCGGCAGGTCATCGTGAATCTGATCGGGAACGCCCTTAAATTCACGTCCCAGGGGCATATCTACGTCAACGTGGAGTGCGTCAAGATAGCCGACGGCACAGCCAATGTCCGCTTTACCATCGAGGATACCGGCATCGGAATCCCGCAGGATAAGCTCGACTCGATCTTTGAACGCTTCACCCAGGGGGACGCTTCGACGACTCGCAAATACGGCGGCACCGGGCTGGGGCTTTCGATTTCCAAGCGCCTCGTGCATCTGATGGGCGGCGAGATTCACGTGTGCAGCCAGGTCGGGGAAGGGTCCACGTTCGCCTTCACTTTGCCGCTCGTGCTGGACGATACGGCGCAGCCCTCGCAGGTCCGTGACGTTGCCATTGAGAGTGCGCGGGTCTTATACGTGGACGATAATTCCATCAATCGATTCGTCATCCGCGAACAGATGGACCACTGGAAGCTTCGCAGCGCCTGCTTTGCCTCAGGGCCCGAGGCGCTCGCGGCCATGCATGCAGCAAGCCAGGCGGGCGATCCATTTCAGATTGTCGTTGCCGATCACGAAATGCCCGGCATGGACGGATTGATGTTCGCCAAAGAGGTGAAGCAGGACCCGGACCTCAAGGAGACGATTCTGGTGATGGTGTCGTCGCGGGGCCGCCGCGGCGACGCCAAACGAGCTAAGGAATCCGGCTTTGCTGCTTACCTGGGCAAACCCACACGGGCGCCGGCGCTTCTCGAAATCCTGCGGACGGTATGGTCGAATGCTGAGAATCCAACGGGGAACCTGCCGCTCGTCACCCGCTTTACTGTGGCCGAGGCCGCAGGCTCTTTTCAAGAGAAGCGAACGTTCTCCAAGGACGCCGTCAGGCCTCGCGTTCTCGTCGTCGACGACAACCCCGTGAATCAGCGGGTGGCCTCCAGCCTCCTCCAGCGTCTTGGATGCCGCGTGGACGTGGTTGCAAACGGAAAGGAAGCCGTGGATACCCTGGAACAGATTCCCTACGACATTATTTTTATGGATTGCCAGATGCCAGTGATGGATGGCTTCGAGGCCACCAGAGAAATCCGGCGCCGCGAGGGAGGGGAACTGCACTCGACCATCATCGCGATGACAGCCAACGCGATGAAAAGAGACCGCGAAATGTGCCTCGAGGCGGGCATGGACGACTACGTCGCAAAGCCCATCAGCAAGGCCGCGCTGGCTGAACTCCTGAAGACCTATGTTCTGAATTTCGATCGTCCGGAAATAATCCCGGCGCCTGCTCCGGCAGTCAGCAGCCTGCCCGCCTGAAGCGTCTGCCCTTCGGTGCCAGGATCGTTGTGAAAGAAGCGGCGCAGATTTTGCCGACCGGCCTGTTGACGGCGCGGGCAGCGTTGCCGTCCGTTGTCATCCCGACAGAGCGGAGCGACGAGGGATCTCTCTTGAACTTAGCTTTCTTAAATTTTACGTTGGAAGGGAACTTCGATCAGTCGTCTTCGCCGAGAAGAATGGCGGCGGCCAGCACGGTCGTCCACAGGCCGCGCTTGTCTCCGACGGCCGACTGCGTGATGTTCATGGTGCGGACGATCTTGTTGGAGATGCGGTAGACTTCTTTTTTTTCGTCCCAGGAAAGATCGGGATCGAACTCCACGTTCAGCGTCGTGGCCAGCATTTCCGCCGCGAGTTCCTCGGTGTATTCGCCGGCCACTTCTTCGGTCTCGCCGAACGAGTGATGCTCGGAAAGATATCCGTACATCGATTTGTCGCCGGGGAGCGCAAGGCCGACGCCCGCCGCGATCAGTCGGTGCGGCTCGCGTGTCTGGTTCTCGCTGATGACGGTGAACGCCACCTGGCCGGGCTTCAGGTGCTTGAGCCCTTCGGTGCGCGAGATGAGTTTGCAATGAGGGGGAAAAATCGACGATACGCGGACGATGTTGCACGCCGCAATTCCCGCATTTCGCAGCGCCAGCTCGAAACTCGAGAGACGCTCGCGGTGTTTACCGACTCCCTTTGTGAGAAAAATCTGCTTCGCGACAAACGCCATGAGCCGGGTTGCTGTGCCTCCGCTGATTTAATCAGGATTTTTTTGCGCGGCTTGAAAATTAACAAGCATGTCCAATGATGTCAATGATTATTACGCTGGAATCATTACAGTTGCGTAAAAAGTTCGCCTAATCGTGAGCTGCAAGCCTCTGGTGTCGTTCCCGAATCCTTCGATGGCTGTTATTTCGTAAGAGCGGATGGATTGTCATCCGACTCTTTCTCGATCGCGGCCACGGCTTCCGGCGGAATCATCTTCCAGTTCCCGGCCGCCTGGGTGGGAATTGTTTTTGTGCGGGCAAGATAGTCGATGACAAGTTCGCGAAGCTCTTTGGTCGATCGATACACCACCGGCAGACCCTTGTAGGTCGAATAGCCGCCTCCACCCGTGTACCGGTAATTGTTGGTGGCCACGCGCAGCGTTTGCGCCGGATCCAGTGGCTTGCCATGAAACTGCAGATCGCGAATCCGGTCGCCCACCGGGCGGGTAAGGTCGATTTGGTAGGACACTCCTGCGGCTTGATCTGAGTTGTAAGAAGGAAGTTTTTCGGATTCCCCTTCGCGCAGCGGCCACTGCGAGAAAAAACCGGCCGAGTGTTCGAGAACCTCTTTGAGTTGCGCGCCCGTCATCTGCACCACATACAGAGTGTTTTCGTAAATATAGAGCGCGGCGGCCTCCCGCACCGTTACAGGTCCGGGAGGAATCCGCAGCCCGGCATAGAGCATGGTGGCCATCGACACGTCCGCTTGCCCCGCAGCCATTTCCGCATTCTGGACTACGTCCAGCAGGGGAGTGTCCTCATAGCGGGCATGCGCGCCGGAAAGGTCCTTGGTTGAGTTGGCGATGGGCGTATCGAGATATTTTTCGGTTTCTTCCTGGTAGGGCTCCGCAAGCTTCGTAACCTCTGGATCGGGAGCCACCTGCTCCGTTACGGGGATGATCCGCGAATGTTTCGAAGTCACTTCCCAGCGCCCCTGCGCATTGTGAGTCATCGTAACGTCGGCCCGGGCTATGGCCATGGCCCAGTTTTTCGGCTGGGTGAGCAGCACGCCGTTAATGAACTTTTCCGGCAACTGGCTGTGCGTATGGCCGAAGAAGATGATGTCGATTCCGGGAACCTCTTCCGCGAGATTGGACACCGCATTCTCGCCCTCGAACTGGTCCGGCCACACCTCGCCGTTCACCGGATCGCGATAAAAACCCGAGTGCAGAATCACGATCAGCAGGTCCGCTTTCGCGCGCACCTCCGGAATCACGCGTTTTGCCGCCTGCACGATCGGCTCGAATTGATAGCCCTTGTAATGATCGGGAATTTCCCAGTGCGGGATTCCTGGCGTCACAAATCCCACAATGCCGACGCGCACACCTTTCACGTTCTTGATCACGTACGGCGGGATGTACGGGACACCTCGCGTGTACGTTTGCTTGATATTCGCAGCCAGCCAGGGAAACTTCGACTCGCCCTTCGCCTTCCACATCGCGTCTTCGCCAAAATTGAAATCGTGGTTTCCCACCGCCATCGCGTCGTAGTGAAGCAGGTTGAAGACGGCAATCATGGGGTTGGGTTTTGAGGTGTCTTTTTCCGCGAAATAATATGCAAGGGGAGTGCCCTGAATGGTGTCGCCGCAATCGACCAGAAGCGCGTCCGGGTCCTCCGCCCGAGCTTCCTTGATCAGTGTGGCAATCTTGGCCATTCCGAGATTGGCGGGCTTATTCGCGTAATAATCCCATGGCTCGATGCGTCCATGAGCATCGGTAGTATCAAGAATCGTGAGGGAGACGTTCTCAGCAGGCAGGCGCCTCGCGGCGGATACTTCCAGAAAGGGCGTGCTTGCAGCAATCAGGCCGGCGAAAAAAAGCGTGCTTACGAAGAATCCCCGGGGCGTCTTCAATTCCTGATTCCTCGACCCCTATTCCCTGGCACAGAGCAGGAGGCAGGGGGCCAGCGCGTCGGAGATAGTTTTCAAATGGCGCAGCTGCAGGGGAGTGAAATCAGGCCCGGCCTCGAGCGGTCCCTTCCCCTTGCGGGATACCTGCAGCACCCCAAGCGCCTTGCTTCCGAGCATGATCGGCGAACTCATAATTTTCTGGATCGGCTCCGCGCGCTGGTCTTCGGCCACCGGCACTCCCTCGAACACCGAGGCATGCGGCACCACATGAAAGTGATTCACAATCTCGGGGCGCATTTCCCGCATCGTTCGCGCGGCGAGGGCGCTTCCACTCGACAGCGGAATCTGCCCGATGGCGCGCAGAGTTTCCGGCGCCAGGAACCGCAGCGAGCGCCCATCGGGAGTCAGCCCGAGAATGGCCACCTCGTGCAGCTTAACCTCAAACGTCTCGGCGATCAATTCCACAGCTCGGTTGAGCCGTACTTCTTCCTCTTCGTGCCCCTTGCGGGCAAGCTCCGCCGCCCACTTTTTAAGCTCTGTCAGATGATCCGCAGCAGTAGGCAAGTTGGTCCTAGGCCTTCAAGTTATGATATGACGGTTGCATGCAGCCGAGGACGCAACTGTGCCGATATGCACCGCTCTGGTAACCTGTACTCGCCCCAGCATGAAATCAGGGCACTTGCAGCATGCCAGGATGCCGGGGAGTTCGGCTTCGGCCTGGAAATTGGAGGCTAATCTCATCATTGCCTGATGTTGCCAACCCGGTACCGCTCTCGCCTCGCGCGCGCAGCCTCCATTTCAACTCGCTTGTCATCGACACTCACGTGGACACTACTCAACGGCTGCTCGGCCCTCGCTTCTCTCTTGGCCATCGCCATCCCGACGGCTCGGTGGATATTCCCCGTCTGCGCGAAGGTGGCGTGAGCGCAATTTTCTTCGCAGTCTGGACGCCCGGCACCGTCACCGGCCCCGCAGCCGTCCAGCGGGCCCTCGATCAAATCGAAGCCGTTCACCGCCAGATCGACCTTCATCCCGATGACCTGGCCCTCGCCACCACGGCACAAGATATTCGCGAAGCCCGCGCCAGCGGCCATATCGCCATCCTGCTCGGCATCGAGGGCGGCCACCTGATCAACAGCGACCTGGCCGTTCTCGCCCGATACCACTCCCTCGGCGCCCGCTATATGACCCTCACGCACACCCTCAACGTCGAATGGGCCGACGCCTCCACCGACAAGCCCGCGCACAACGGCCTCACCGATTTCGGCAAGCAGGTGATCCGCCAGATGAACCGCGCCGGCATGATGGTCGACATCTCGCACGTCTCCGACAAGACTTTCCACGACGCTCTC
>JBEKTG010000215.1:0-6146 GCA_049516275.1 Candidatus Acidiferrales bacterium | reverse complement strand
CCCCACCCTTTGTAGTGTAAGGGTGGGTCTTTCTTTCTCTTTATCCAGCCCCGCCAGGTCCGGAACAGGGTAGCCCACCGCGACAGCGGTGGGAGGTCGGTATTAAACTAGCGGGAAGCCCCGGAGGGGCGGCACGATCCGTTTCGCCCCATCCACGCGCCACTTAGCGCATGCGGACGTCTCGCCAACCCTTGCTGTTGACCGTCGTCCTGAGTCGAAGTCCGCGATGCGCGGTTTTATCTTATCAACGCCGGCGTCTTTCCGCCCGCTGCGCGAAAGACCAATCTAGTGGTCAAAGAAAAGCACGTCCGGGTGGCTATTGCCCGGGTTCGAATCCGCCGAGATCGCCCGGAAATGCGCCGGGGACACCAAATAGAAGATCATCGTGGCCGGAATCCCGGTAGGCGAATTCGTCGTGGCTGTTCCCCGGCCGTTTGTGCCGATAAAGTTGATGTGCGCGATCAAGGACTGGTTCAAATTCGCCTTGCCCTCAGGTGTGGCCGTGACTGGAGGATCGATTTCATCCACGATGCCTGTCACGCTGCCTGCGCCGTCCGAGCTGACCTGGCCCAGCAAGTTTGGAACGTTGGTTTCCACGGGCAAAGATGTGCTGATCGTATACCCGCCCTGCACCGACGAGGTAGCAAAAGGCGCGCCCGATTGCTGTTCGAGCAAGCCTGTGGTTACCGCGGCATCGCTGCCAAGTAAGAAGCCCTGGCCCGGACCGGTGAGATAAGCCACAGCAGCCCGCGACCCGAGACTGGTAAACGGCGTGCGGCCATTTCCCGCCACTGAGTATGTTCCGCTGAAGCTCGGCGAGGGAGACGTGATCGCGCCGCCATTGTTTTCGTCATAAGTCAGGGTGGCGCCGCCAGCTCCCACTGTCGACGTAAGCAAGCCCGCCAGAACGCTCGCATTGCTGCCGTTTAATCCGCTTCCGCTCACCACGCTGGTTCCCAACAGGGAGCTGTTCGAAAACGCATAGCTGGAATTCTGGGCGATCATTTCGCCGCTCAGCCGGTAATACACCGGAGAGAGAGCGGTCGTCGAGCTATCCGTCTCCACGAAATAAATATCCAGGGGTGTGACGAAATAGAACGCGAATTGCAGCGTGCTCGCCGATTTTCCGGGAATCTGGAAGAGAAATTCGGCGGTGCCGCGATTGTTCATGGCTCCCACGGAAAAGGTGCCGGAAATATTCTGGGAGCTGATGGTGCCATTGTCGTTGAAATCGCTGCTGACGCCCCCCGCGGCGGGGTTGATGTTGCCGTTGCCGTCCGCGCGGATCGCTCCGGCAAGCGCGGCCGGTTTGGCGCTCGTGTCCTGTCCCGCGAACAGGAAGGAATAGTTTCCGTTGAAGCTGACGCCCGAGAAACTTCCCACGATGGGCTTCATGATGCCTTCGCCGTGCGTGCCGAGGGTATCGGTCCCCACGCCGACGGTGGTGATGTCGTTGTTCTGGATGAAATGAATCGTGCCCGATGAATCGAGCACGATCCGGTAATCGGTGGTGAGGCTTACGTGCGTACTCGGATTAAAGGCGACCAGTTCCATCGTTCCGCGGCCATCCGATCCCAGCGAGTACGATCCCACCAGCGGGATTGCGGTGATCAGGTTATTGGTTCCCGACCGGTTGCTGTCTTCCTCTCCCGAGGTGATGTTGCCATTTCCATCAGTCGCGATCGAACCCGCAATGGCCACCGATCCATTGGAATCGAATCCGTTGAACAAGAATGAGTAGGAGCCATTGATCAGCGAATCGCCGCTCGTGCTGCCAGCCGCAATCGAAATGCTCAAGGCTTGCGAGACAACTTGCGGCATCACTTCCGAGTCCGTAACTTTGACGGTGAAATTGTCGGGCGACGTCGTGGCCAGCACAGGGACTCCCGAAATCGTGCCGTCCGGCCCGAGCGTCAAACCCGAGGGAAGCTGGCCGCTGGTCACTGTCCACGTATACGGTGTAATCCCGCCCGCCGCCTGCAAAGAGGCGTTATAGGCGGTGGCCGTGGTGCCTGTCGGCAGCACGGTCGAGGATATGGTCAGTGACTGTGGCGTCGTAACAACGATCGAAAGCGATTGCTGCAACGACTGCGCCGACGGCAGCGACGAATCCTGCACCTGCACCTTGAAATTGTACGTTCCCGCAGTGGGGAGTCCTCCATATGTTTGCGGCACCACGCCCGTGATTTGCCCGGAATTCGTACCCAGGCCGAGACCGTGCGGCAAAGTATTGAAAGGCGCGGCGCCGGTTCCTGTCAACAGGGTCCACGTTAACGGCGAAACGCCGCCGGTCGTAGCCACTTGAGCTGCGTAGTTTGTATTGGCAACCGCGGCTGGCACAGAAGTCGACGTGATCGCAAGGACGGGCGGTGGCGTAACCGAGATCGTATATGGTTCGGTCACCGCCACGGGAGGCGTGCCGTTATCTGTGACCACCACAGTGAAGGAAGATGTGGTCATCTGTTGGCCTACCGTGGGAGCGGTCGGCTTTCCTACGATGCTTCCGGTGGAATTCAACGTCAGCCCCATTGGAAGAAGGGTGCCGGATTGAAGCGAGAACGTAAGCGGGGTCACTCCTCCCGTCACAGTGATGGACTGGTTGTAAGGAACACCATTGGCGCCATTGGGCAGGGTCGTCGTTGTGAAAGTCACAGGAATAGCAATGCTGATCGTCGCGGTCGTAGTGGCGCTCGTTTGAGATACCGATGCAGCGGTGAGCGTGATCGACAAGGCTGCCGTAAGGTTGGAAGGCGCCGTGTAGGTGACCGAAGAATTGGTCACCTTGCTCAGCGTGCCGCATCCGCTTCCCGAGCAACTGGTCGTCTGAGTCAGACTCCACGTAACGCCCTGGTTGTGAATGTCGTTGGCGACGGTCGCCGTAAAGTTGTAGCTTTGCCCCGAGTCCAGCGAGACCGTGCTGTTGGGCAGGATCTGTACCGTAATGCCCGCGGAGCCGCTGTGGCATCCCGACACCAGAAGAATCCCGCCGCAGATAACCAGCAGAGCTAAGAGAGATTCCCGCACCCCCATCCAACCGCCAAACCCCTGGTCGTGCGCGCCGCCAGCCTTCGCGGATTTCCCGCCTGTGCGGGCATAAACCTTCGGACTCGTCATTATCACCTTTGGATTGCTTTTCGATAAGCCCAGGCGGCGGCTAGATCACCGTATTCAAACCCTGGCCATATTAAGACAAACGAGCTGAATAACAAAACAGCCGGAGTGTGTCAACGCACATCTCCATTTCATCTCCATTACTTACAAGCCCGCCCGGCAGGCCCGGAATCGGGACGCAGCTGGTAAGGCATGTGGATGCGGTGCCCGGAAACCCCGTTGCCTAACCATTTTCAGTTCTGGTGCGTCTATCCAATGGAAGAGTGAGAGGCGAAAAATCGTTATGCGCCTGCAAACTTCAATCTGGGCGGGGCTTCCAAACCCCTTCTGCACCGGTGTTTCGTGAATCGGCGATACCAATTTTGAGTAAAGTTTAGTATAACGGACCGCCCGCTCTGAGGCTATGCGGGAGTCGTCCTTTTCTTTTGTTCGGAGGAGAATGCATTGATCGAAGTACAGGATCTGACCAAGTCCTACGGCTCGGTAATCGCCGTGGACCACGTATCGTTTACCGTAAATAAAGGAGAAATCCTGGGGTTTCTGGGCCCGAACGGCGCCGGCAAGACCACCACGATGCGCATTCTCACCGGGTACATGCCGGCGACCTCCGGCACGGCGCGCATCGCGGGTTTCGACGTCTTCGACGATTCCCTGGAAGTCCGCCGCCATATCGGCTATCTGCCGGAAGCGCCCCCTGTCTATCCCGATATGACGGTCGCCAGCTACCTCGACTTCGTGGCGCGCATCAAGAACGTTCCCTCGGAACGCCGCGCCGAACGCGTGGCCGATGCGATGCACAAGACGAATATCGAAGACAAGCGCGACCAGCTAATCAAGCGCCTCTCCCGCGGCTACAAGCAGCGCGTAGGGCTGGCCCAGGCGCTCGTCCATGACCCCGACGTGATCATCCTCGACGAGCCTACCGTCGGCCTCGACCCCAAGCAGATCATCGAGGTGAGGCATTTGATCAAGGGTCTCGCGGGCAACCACACCATCATTCTCTCGACGCACATCCTGCCCGAAGTCAGCATGACCTGCGACCGCGTCGTCATCATCAATAAGGGAAAAGTCGCCGCGGTGGACACTCCGGAAAACCTCACCGCGCAGCTCAAGGGCGGCCAGAAGATTCGCGTCGAGGTGCAGGCCCCCGAGCGGTCTTTGCAGGAGCTTCTCGCGCAGATTCCCGGCGTCAGCCGGACGCAGATCGAGGCCGCTCACGCGAACGGCCATGTGACGGCCACGGTGGAAGCGGCCGCCGGTAAGGATGTCCGCAGCCAGATTGCCGCAGGTGTTGTTCAGAAGGGCTGGCCGCTTTTCGAGCTTCGCGGCGTCAGCCTCAGCCTCGAGGACATTTTCCTCGAGTTGACCACCGAAGATTCAGCTCATTCAGAAGCAGCGGACTAAAGGAGCGATACGCAAAAGATGAAAGGTCTCTACGCTATTTATCGCAAGGAAATGGGCCATTACTTCGTTTCGCCGGTCGCCTACGTGGTCGTGGGCGTTTTTCTGGCGCTCAGCGCCTTCTTCTTCAACTATTTCCTGGCGGCCGTGATGCAGCAGGCCATGCAAATGCAGATGCAGGAAATGGAAATGGGCATGCACCCGAATATCGACGTCACCATGGAGGTGATGCGCGCCTTTTTCGGGCTCCTCTCCACGCTTGTTCTGTTCCTGACGCCGATGCTGACCATGGGCGTGTTCTCCGAGGAGCGCAAGCGCGGGACGATGGAGCTGCTGATGACCTCGCCCATCACGGAAATCCAGATCGTGGTCGGCAAGTTTCTCGCATCGGTGACCCTGTTTGCGATCATGCTGCTTCCCACCGCCGCCTATCTGGTTTTCATCTACGTCCACAGCGATCCGGTTCCGCCCTGGAGATTGCTTGTGGCTGGGTATGTCGGAGTGATGCTGCTCGGCGGATGCCTTCTATCGCTTGGCTCGTTCATTTCTTCGCTCACGGAAAATCAGCTGATCGCCGCCGTGCTCACGTTCGCCGCCTTCCTGGGCGTTTGGGTGATCGATCTGGGGCGCAACGCCGGCGGCGGTGCGGGGAATGTGCTCGAGTACCTGTCCGTGATCCGTCACTTTGACGACTTCACGCGAGGGGTGATCGATTCGTCCAGTTTGATTTATTACGCAAGCTTCATGATTTTGTTCGTTTTCTTGACGGTGCGCGCAGTCGATTCCATGCGATGGCGCCGCGCTTAGTCATTCATCCGGTGACGGATCCAAGATCGTAAACGAGCGTGCGGCTCGGGAGGGGATTTATAGAATGAAGTGGGACCGGGTAGAAATCGGGAAGTTCTTGGGAAGTATCGGCGTGGCCATGCTGGTGGCCGGGTACCTGCGGTATTCCATACAGTCGGAGCTGCTCACGATGAGCAAGATTCTGCTCATCGCGGGCGGCGTGTTCGTGCTTGCCGCGGTCGTGATCGGATTCAGCGGCATTGCCTCATTTTTCTCGAAGCGTTCCTCCAAACTGGGAACCAACACGTCCGTTCTGGCGCTCGGTGTGCTCGTGATTCTCGTGATCGCCAACGTGATCGGCTACCAGCACCACAAGTTTTTTGATCTGACCACCGAAAAGCTCTACACGCTTTCCGACCAGACCAAGAAGATCGTCGGCGGGTTGAAGAACGACGTCAACGTGGTGCGCTTCGCCAAGACTCCGGACTCGCATTTCGACGAAATCATGACGGAATACCGCACCCTGAATTCGCATATCCATTTCCAGAACGTCGACCCGCAGGAAAAGCCCGAAGTAGCCAAGGACTACGGCGCCAGCCACATCGGCGACGTGATCGTCTCCATGGGAGCCAAGAAGCAGACCATCCCTCCGAATCCGGAAGCGCCCGTGAGCGAGTCCGACATCACCAGCGCGCTGCTGAAAATCACGCAGGATAAGGTGAAGACCGTTTGCTTCGTAACCGGCCACGGCGAAAAGGGCCTCGCCGACAAGCAAGCGAACGGCTACAGCTCGGTGGATACCGGCCTGAAAAAAGAGGGCTACACCACAAAATCGATCAACCTGGTTT
>JBEKTG010000214.1:0-6166 GCA_049516275.1 Candidatus Acidiferrales bacterium | reverse complement strand
CAGCAGGCGCTTGCGCGAGGAGAGCGAAAGGCGGAAGCGCTGCGTCCGCTCTCGACGCAGCCCACGCTGGACCTGATCGCGAGCTTTCAGCACTCGGTGGTGGAGAATCTTATTTCGCGCACTTTGGCTGCGGCTGAGCAGCATAACGCGCGAACGATCCTCGTTTCGGGCGGCGTGGCGGCCAATTCCGAACTCCGGCGGGCTTTCGAATCCGAGGCGACGGCTCGCAGCATCGAGGTTTTCTTTCCGAGCCGCGCTCTTTCCACCGACAATGCCGCCATGATTGCAGCCGCCGGATATCCGCGCTTCCTGTCTGGTCTATACGAGGACTCCTCGCTTAACGCCGAGGCCAACCTTCCGCTGGCGTAGCCGCGTTGGCCAGCTACTACAGCTTCAGTTATGAATGCCCGCTATTTTTTCGACGCGAGGATCGCTTCGATCTGCTTGATGTGATTCAGGTCGTGGCCCGCGAACATGGTGACGATGGTTTCCACCGTTTCGGGGCCGCGTTCTGAGTGCATTCCGTGCTGCTGCCATTGCTCTCGCGTGAGCGTTTTCAGCAGTGCGAGGTTTGCAGTGCGCAGTGCGCGAAATTGTTCGAGAGACTTGCGTGCGTCGCGCTTGTCGTAGTGCAGCGCGGTTACCCACACGTCCTGATCGAAGGCGGTGATCGGCGTTCCGGGATTGCCGAGAATCAGGCGTATGCGGAATCCGCCGACCAGTTCGGTGTCTGCGATATGCGCGACGATTTCCGCGATCGACCACTTGCCGGGCGCGGGCCGCTTCCGCAGTTTTGCGGCGGAAACACCCTTCAGCAGGCGCTCGACTTTTTGCGGCGCGGCTGTTTGCAGCTTGAGGGGGTCCTTGCCACCAAGGTGGCTCAGCATTCGCTTGCGATATTGCTCGGGTGTCTCGGCCATGTCCTATCTCCTCAATACTTTCGAATGCGGCCATTGTAAAGAAAGCCCAATTAAAACCTAAGAATAAATTCGGGGCCGCCGTGGGCCCGGCATGGCCAATTTGGCCCGGCTGGGCGTTTTGAATGTGGAAACCAGGGCGACGGAAAAGCGTGGGGCCGCTTTCCAGAACGGTACACTTTAATTCGAAGCTGTCGGTGTTGGGCGCTGCCGTTTCCTCGAACCAATCGTCTTAAGAGCGGCCCCATCGCAATGGTTGGTCAAAAAGTTGACAATGACACCCACTAAAGAAGACGTTCGCCCTGCCAAACCCGAGGAGCAGGAACTTTTCAGGAAACGCGAGGAACAAACTGCGCTCGAAGGCGAGCTGGCCGAGCGCGAACTGCGCGCCGCGAACCTGCGGGCGGAACTCGGGGCGTTCGAGCGCCGGTATCTCCACGAAGTGGGAATGCGCTATGCGCAGCTCGACGAGCTGAAGGCGCAAATTGCCGAGCGCGCCGCTTCCGGCCAGCCAGGAGCGGATCGCGCGCAGCAAGCGGCCCGCGAAGCGCGTGCCCGTGCCGACGAAACGAAATCCGCGGCGCAGGAAGAAGAAAACGCGCCCGCGCCAAAATCCTTCAAGGCATCACCGGAGATGAAGCGGCTCTATCGCGAAGTAGCGAAGCGCATCCATCCCGACCTGACCTCCGATCGCGACGAACGCGCGCGGCGCCAGTTGCTGATGGCGGAAGCAAACAAGGCCTACGAAGCGGGAGACGAATCGCAGCTCAACAAAATCCTGAACGCCTACGAGGCCAGCCCGGAAACGGTGCAGGGAGAGGGACCGGGCGCGGAATTGATCCGCGTGATTCGCAGGATCAGCCAGGTGCGCGGCCGGATCGCGGAGATCGAGGCGGAGGCGGAAGAGTTGCTGCGGTCAGACCTGTACCAGCTGAAGTCGCGGCTGGAAGAGGCGGAGCGGCACGGGCGCGACGTGCTGAAAGAAATGGTCGACAAGGTGGAGCAGCAGATTGCACAGGCGAAGAGCCGCCTTGAAAGCGCACAGGACACTCCCACAATGCTGCAGGGACGGTTGGAAGTCCGCTAGTGGAAACAGACGAAAAGTACGCGCCGGGGAAAATCGTCCACGCGCCGGGACGTGCGCTGGCGGTGCGTTCGGCGGCGCTCGTCGCGAGAGGACTGCGCGATCTGGCGCGCGACTCGAACTGGCTCATCCGCAAGCTTTTCACCGGGCAGACCGCGCACGCCGCGATTTCGAGCACGGCGCAGGTCGCCGCAATTTCTTCTGTCGCGCAGTTCGGCATGCCGCGACTATCGGTGTACGACCTCGAGAACAGCGCGCCGGCATTCGGGCTGGGGGTGCCGAACGAGCCCCCTATTTGTCCGCCGAATCTGCCTGCCGCCTTGGCGTGGTCTCCCAACGGTAAGAATTTGATTGCGGCGTGGGGCGGCTGGCAGCCGAAGCTGCACAGCTTCGATCTGCAGGCGAGGGCGCTGGCTGGAACTTTCGGCAATTTCGCGCATGTGCCGCGGCAGGTCGCATGGTCCGATGACGGAAGATACTTTGCTGCGGCGTCGGGCGGGAAAAAGGCGTCGCTGCGCGTCTGGGAGGCGGCGGGCGGCTCGGCATCGATTGCGGGATCAGCAGCAGCTGAGCTGGGGGTTCCGAGTTGCATCGAGCGGCAGACGTATGAAGCGGAATTCGGGGACGACGGCGCTTTCAGCGGATATGGAAGCACGGCGTTCAATCCAGATGGGAAATTGCTGGCGAGCGTTGTGCAGATTCAGGGTGAGTGGGCGGACGATTCGATCCTGATCGTGGACGTTCCCGGCCTGCGCGAACAAACTGCTGCCCCGGCCCAGGGACACATCAGTTCACTTGCGTGGACGCCGGACGGGCAGGCGATCATTTATTGCGCGGCGGGGCAGGCGTACCGGCTCGCCGTGAACACACGGGAGTCCGAGCCGCTGCCGGCTGCGGCAGAGATTTGTGCGTGCCATCCGCATCTGCCGGTTTGCCTGTGCTACAGCTCGTGGCTGAAAAATTCCGCGAAGGGCCAGTTGTTCCTCATCGATTTGAATCGCATGAGCGTCTACGACGAACATCCCGCCGAAGGAATTCTGCATGTGCGCTGGAACGCGGATGGCTCCAAGGCGTACGCGGTCTCGCAAGACGGCCTCGGTTACATTTACGAACCCCCGTTGATTTGAGGCTTATTCTTCCATGCAGCAGATCGACCCCAATTCCATGGCCGCGATTCAGCCGGAGCTCACATCCGGCGAAACAGTGCAGTGGGCCGGCCAGCCAAATACGCGAGTGATCTTTCACAAAGAAGACTTCTTTCTTATTCCATTCAGCTTGTTCTGGGGCGGCTTCACAATTTTCTGGGAATTAATCGCTTCCGGCTTCTGGGGATCCAAGGGAGGAGCCGGCGCTCCTTCTTTTTTTCTCGTCTGGGGAATACCGTTCATCGTGGTTGGCCAGTATCTGATCTGGGGCCGGTTTCTGTATGTCGCTTGGCTGAAGAAGAGAACGAACTATGCGGTCACCAACCGGCGCGTGGTTGTCGTGCAGGACGGATGGAGCCGACGGGTGGCCTCTTCTTATCTCGACACTTTGCCAACGATCGTGAAAGAAGGCGCATCGGGCGGAACGGGTGTCTTGCGGTTTGCGCCGGTGGCGCCTTCCTGGTCCACGCGGCAGGGCTGGGGAGCGTGGAATGTGATGAACGTTGGAGAGGTTCCGACGTTCATGGATATTGACGATGTCGATTTTGTTTACCGGCTGGTCTCTGATTTACGGGAGAAGACTCGCGGCGCCGCGAGCAATACGTCTGTAAACAACTGGTAGGTTCCATAGGTTCTGCTCGATCCAAGAATGCCGGCTGCCTCGCGCCATGTAACCCATCTCCTTCGGTGATCTCCGCAGCGGTCTCGAATCGCTCAATCATTGGCGTGTGGTTATCTGTCTCGTTTTGAGAAGATTTGTGCTTTAACTCGGGGAGAGATCCCTCGTCGCTTCGCTCGGCCGGGATGACAAAACGAAAAGCAAATGCAACGGCTAGCTAGAGAGTGAGTACGCCCACCAGCATGTCTGAATCTTCTTCGCTGGGGGTGGCGCTGAAGGCGAAGCGGTTGGCTAGGGAGCGCATGGCGAGGTTCTCGGGGAGGATGTTGGCGATGACGCGTTCCAGTTTTTCGCCGCGCGCGACTTCGATGAGGCGGCCCAGGAGTTCGGTGCCGATGCCCTGGCCTTGCTTTGCGTCGCTGACGAGGACAGCGACTTCGGCATCGCGCTCGCCGATTGTTTTGGTGAGCCGCGCTACGCCCAGGATTTCGTGTTCGCCGGTTTCGGGATTCAGATAGTCGGCCACCAGGGCCATTTCACGGTCGTAGTCGATGAAACACTTCTGGAAGAGGCGTTCGTGGTCGACGCGGCTGCTGAGCGATTCCATGTGGAAGTAGCGCAGGTAGACGGAGCGGTCGGAGACTGTCTCATGGAATTTCACCATCAGAGGCTCGTCTTCCGGGCGGATCGGGCGGATTACCACGGAAGTGCCGTTTTTGGCGGTCCAGCGCCAGATGTATTGCGAGGGATAGGGGCGGATGGCTGTGCGCGGCAATTTCTCGGGCGAAGTGCCCGGCGCATGAAGAATTACGCGCGCATCGAGGCCGAGAATCTTTTCGGGCGACGCGAGCAGCGGGTTGATGTCGATCTCTTTGATCCACGGTTGCTCGATGACGAGTTTGCTGAAGCGCACGAGGATGATCTTCAGTAGATCGAGGTCTACCGGATCGCGGCCGCGAACACCCTGCAGCGCGCGGTAGACGTGGGTCTGTTCGATGAGGCGCTGTGCCAGGGTGGTATTGAGCGGCGGCAGGGCCAGCGCGCGGTCACGGTAGACTTCAACGAGTTGCCCTCCTGAACCGAACAAAATTACAGGACCAAATTGCGGGTCGATGCTGCTGCCGAGGATGAGTTCATAACCGCCGGTATGGATCATGGGCTGGACGGTGACGCCGAGGAACGCTTCGGGGCCCGCCTTTTCCCGCACGGAGGCTTCGATTTCGCTAAATGCCCGGCGCACGGCGGTCTCATCCAGGAGATTGAGTTTCACTCCGCCCACATCGGTCTTGTGCGTGACGGTTTCCGAGTGCAGCTTCATCGCCACCGGAAAGCCGATGGCGCGCGCTATCAGCCCGGCTTCGGCGGGTGACCGCGCGACGCGCGTGTCGACCGTGGGAATTCCGTAGAGGCTCAGCAATTGCTTGGATTCGAGCTCGGTGAGCACGGTGCGGCCTGTGCTGCGAACACGGTCGACGAGCGCTCCAGCAGCCGTCGCCGGGCTGGTGTCCGCTCCGGCTTCCTCGGCCAGGCTCGGAGTCTCGTAGATGCCGCGAAGATTGTAGGTGTAGCGCCACATGTAACTGAATACGCGGGCGGCCGTGTCGGGATAGGAGAATGTGGGGATGCCGGCTTCGTTGAGAATGGCCACGCCTTTGGCGACGAGCTTTCCGCCCATCCAGCTCGCGAGCACCGGCTTTCCCGTGCCGCGCGCGTAAGGCTTCAGTGCTTCGGCGACGCCGGCCGGGTCCGTCATCCCCTGCGGGGCGAGAATGGCGAGCAAGGCGTCGCTGTCGGGGTCGTGGATGGCGATGTCGCAGGCTTTGATGTAAGCGTTTACGTCAGCGTCGCCCAAGACGTCGATCGGATTGGCGTGGCTCCAATGCGGCGAAAGAAAGCTGCTTAGCTCATCCAGGGCGGATTGCGAAAGGGGAGCGAGTTCACACTTGTTGGCGATGAGCGAATCGGTGGCGAGGACGCCGGGGCCGCCTGCGTTGGTGAGGATCGTGAGGCGCGGGCCGCGAGGGCGCGGCTGCCGGGCAAGAGTTTCCGCCATGTAGAAAAGATCGCCGATGGTATCGACGCGCAGCACGCCGCAGCGGCGCAAGGCCGCGTCGAAGACTTCGTCGCTTCCGGTGAGCGCGCCGGTGTGGGAGCTTGCGGCCCGAGAGGCCGCTTCCGAGCGACCGGCTTTGATCACGATGATCGGTTTGCGCAAGGCCACTTCGCGCGCGGCGGAAAGGAACGAACGCGCGTCACCGACCGATTCGACGTAGAGAAGGATGCTGTGCGTGTCGGGATCGCTGCCGAAATAGTCGATCAGGTCTCCCCAGCCGACGTCGAGCATGGAGCCGGTGGAAACCATGGCGCTGAAGCCGACTTTTTCTTCGAGGCTCCAATCGAG
>JBEKTG010000213.1:0-6175 GCA_049516275.1 Candidatus Acidiferrales bacterium | reverse complement strand
CGTAGCCCTCGTTCACCATCACCCCGGCCGTCGTATGCGGAACGTACAAGTAGCAAACCCCGCTGACGCAACCCGAGGCGCTCACAATTTCTTCAATTTCCGCGGTGACGTTCTTCAGCTCGGTGCGCCGCGACGTTCGTATTTTCAGCCTGTGCGTACCGGGAACAGCTTTTGCACTCATTCGCGAAGTGAACCGGTCAAGCCAGCTCGTCGGGCGATTTCGCGCCGTAAAAAGCGAACCAGGGTTTGGCTTCCTTCAAGCGCGAATTCACGTTCTGAATGTTCTTCACGCCTTGGTCGCCCAGCCAGTCCTCGAGAGCCTTCTCGCCGTGCTGCGCGTAGACCGGGATGGCGTCCTTCCACGTGGCGCGGCCGCACAGCACGCCGGAGAAATTCACGCCGGTTTCCGACGCGAGTTCGAGCGTTTCGAGAAACACGTCGTTGCTCACGCCGGCCGACAGGTAAATGAAAGGCTTCTTTGCCGCGGCGGCGGAATGCCGGAAATACTCTTTCGCCTGATCGCGCGTGTAGGCGGCGTCGCCCTTGCAGGCCTTGCTTCCCGCGACGTAGGCCATGTTCACCGGCACTTCCACTTTCAACACGTCCACTCCATACTGCGGCTTGGAAAATTCAGCCATGCTTTGCGTGACGATCTCCGGCTTCTTGCGCGCGAAGCCGATGGTCTTCTCGTCGCCGCCTTCTTCGTAACCGACGAACTCCAGAAAAAAGGGGACATCCACGGCGGCGCATTCCGAGCCGATCCGCTCCACCCAGGCGTGCTTGATCTCGTTGATTTCAGGAGCGTCGAATGGCGTGTAATAGAGCAGGATCTTGATGCAATCCGCGCCCGCCGCGACGAGGCGGCGCACCGACCAGATGTCGAGCAGGTCCGGCAGGCGGCCGGGCTTGGTGTTGTCGTAGCCGCTGTTCTCGTAGGCGAGCAGGAGGCCGGCGTTCTTCGCCCGGGCCATGGACGCGGGGAGGCCGAATTCCGGGTCCAGCAGAATGGCGCTGGCGTAGGGCGTCAGCACGCGCGTGACGGCGGTCTTGAACTCCTCGAGCATCTTCGCGGTGACTTCCTTTTTGTCGACGCCCTTCTCTTTGGCGATGGCATTCTTCAGCGAACCGCGCTGGTCCATTGCCGCAGCCGCAATCACGCCGCTGGCGTTGGACACGGCCTGCATTCCTTTTCGCTTGCCCGGCGATACCTTCATGATGTCACAGCCTCCGTGAGTGTGAGCGAAACTGCTATTCGCGCCAATTCTAACATGGGAAATTGAAAGCAGCACTTGCCCGAGTGCGAGGCAAATCGATTCATAGATTGGAATTACTCAACCGCCGTAGATCATTTCAAAACGACGACGTGATGCTGCTGCGCGCAGGACGAGGCTTCCGTCGAGCCAGGGGCAGGGCTTGCGCGCATGAGATCGTCGAGAAACTCCAGCCCGTACTCCGCTAGAAACGGCAGCGCGCACAGGGTGCGCTCCTGAAGTCCGCGATGCGGGTAGAGCGAATCGACGAGGATGCGCTCGTGGCGGTCGAGCACGCCGGTGCGGAAGTTTTCAGCCTCGGCCGCCTTCCCTTTCAGCTTCGCGAACTGGTACAGCATCTTGCTTTCAGAGGATTCGAGCATCCCGAGAAGGGACGGATCGAGTTTCTTGAACGGCTCCTGGTAATTTTTTAACAGACCGCGGAGCGCTTCTTCGTCCGATTCGAACCGGCGCGCGAGGTCCGAGGGCAATGACTTGGATTCCATCTTCTTGCGCAGATGCTGCCGCCCCTCGAAAAAATCGCGCAGGTCGAGGCCGTATTTCTCGAGCAGGTTAGCAACGGCGGGCTGCACGATGGTGAAGCTGGCGCGCGGCAGAATCGCGGGCATGCGGCCGAGAAGTTGTTTGTAAACCACCTGCGCCTGCGCCATGTAAGCGATTTCCGCCGGTCCCCCTATGTACGCCGCAGTGGGAAGAAGCGTGTCCTGAATGACGGGGCGCAAAAGCGCGTTCGGGCTGAAATCCTCGGGCGTTTTTTCAATCAGCGACGACAGTTCTTCGCGCGAATACGAGGATTTGCCGGCGTAAAAGTTGCCGTTATGGCTGCGGACCGGCTCCCTTTTCCCTTCTACGTTGTAAAAGAGAAGCGTGGTCTCGCTCGTGACCTTTACCTGCGCGTGGAAGTCGCGGTGTTCCAACTCCTTCGAGCGTTCCAGCAGCAAATTTCGAAGCGGTTCTTCCTGATCGAGAGCTTTGTGAAAAACGGGCGCCATCAGGCGATGCAGGCGGGCGTCCAGCTGGTCGATGAATATGATTCCGCGCCCGGCCAGCAGCCGCGCCATCAACTTGCCAAACGCCAAACCGTACGTCTCACCCGCAACGCAGGATTCGCGAAGCGCGCGCGCAATCTCGTCGGCAAAGCCGCCTTCGAGCGACTGGGATGCCGCCGTGACGAGAGCTTCGATCTCCGGCGCAAAGCGAACTTCTCCGACGCGCTTTCCCGCGTCCTCCGCTGGCATGGGCAGGGCGTGTTCGGCCAGGCCGCTGCGGGTGTTCCAAACCGAATGATTCACTTCAGCGAGATCGTGGTCCTCGGTGGCCAGCCAGAACACCGGCACGGCATCCGTTCCCCTCTGCGTGAGGCGCTCCGCGGTGCCGATGGCCGAGATCGCTTTGTAGAGCGTGTAGGCGGGGCCGGTGAAAAGTCCGACTTGCTGGCCGGTGACGATGGCGACGGCACCCGCGGCGAGCCGATCGATATTCTTCCCGGTCGCAGCATCCGCGCCAAAGAGCCGATTCTGATCGCGCAGCACCTCGACAAGAAGGCTACGTGCCGGTGCGTCCAGACGAATTTCGCGGGCCGCGGCGTCGATTCCGGCCTCGGTCGGCGGATGCGAATAGTAGGAAGCTACCTGCTCGAAATCTTCCAGAAAGGAGGAAAAAAGTTTGGTGGTGTCGGGGATGTCGCGAAATGAAAGACAGTGAGACTCCATCGAGGAAGTCATGATACACGCGGCTCAAACATGCGGCAACACGGCCGCGTCACGCTTTCACCGCACTGGTGCTCGCCGTCACAGCCGCCTCTTCAGCGGTTCCGCGCGTTACGGACATTAGCATTTCGTCAATTTCAGCCTTGGCTGTCGAGTTTAGCGGGAGCAACGGTGGCCTCGCTGGACCACCGTAAAATCCCACCAAGTCCATCGCGTACTTCAGACCGGCAATACCGTGGCGAGGGCCGAACAGGTTTGCCGCCGCAGTGAGCTTCCGCTGGGCCGCCTGCGCGCGAGACGAATTCCCTGCTAGCGATGCTTCGTAAGCTTCGACGCAGAGGTCGGGGAAAACGCAGGCAACGGCGAGCACGGCGCCCGTGGCACCCTTTTGCAGGGATTCATGCAAGACGGAAACCGCTCCGACCAGCAATTGGAAATCCCTAGGGGCGGCCGCGATGATCTCGGCGATGCCTGCAAGATCTCCCGAGCTGTCTTTCATCCCGACAATGTTGGGGTGTGTGGCGACCCTCGCCACAACCTCGGCCTTGAGCGTCAGCTGCGTAAAAATCGGCACGGAATAAAGCAGGATAGGGATCCGGGCGGCGTCCGCCACCCGCAGGTAATACTCGGAGAGAGCATCGGCGGTCATTTGCGGCTTGAAATAGTGCGGCGTGCGGACGAGCGCCGCGTCGTAGCCGAGGGCGGCGGCGCGGTTGGTATGCTCGATGGTTTCGGCCGTGGATTCGGCGCCGGTTCCGGCGATCAGGAGCTTGCCGGGCGTTGCTGCTTCTCTTGCCGCTTCCCAGGCCCGCTCCACCTCATCCCACCGTAGCAATACGGACTCCCCGGTAGAACCGTTGACCACGTAACCAGCCACGGCGGTCTTGTTGTAGCGGGCGATGTTCTGCCGGAGACCCTCCAGATATAGGTCGCCGTCCGGACCAAACGGCGTGGTTAGGGCGGGAAAAATCCCCTTGAGAATCATCCGAGCCATGGGACCTCAGGGAAGCGCGGACGGGCTGAAAAATCGCCGCGGCGGGCTTCCTTATAGTGTCGAGTGAGCGCTACACGGATTCTTTGTTTGCAAGAACTTACGTGTGATTCCGTTCGTCCATGTGTGTCGAGTGAGCGAGGAGCAAAAACGGGTGAAAAACTGGCCGGCCGAGGCGCGAGAAGGGGCCTGTTCGCCCTGAGAATTCCTCCGAATTGTGCGCCTCGATTCGTCATGTTCCCCGATTACGCTAGCACAACGAAACGGGGATGCAAGGACCTGTTTGTCGTGGTCAAGAACGGAAGTCAACGGAAAGACCCACCCTTGACACCGAAGGGTGGGGCACCCGCAAAGGCAAGGGCAAAGATAGCCCCGGTCGAGTCAACCGTTTCGATCCAACGGCTCACTGCTGCGAGCATCCGTCCCCCGTGGGGGGAGGAAAGGGGCGAAGGCGGCGATCAGGGCTGTGCTGAAGGCCTGCTGGCGCGTAATCAGGCCTCCTGTGAGCACGCCCCAGGCTCCCTGACCGTCGCGGATGCCCTGGGTTCCGGCGAAGGCGTCGATTGCTTCGGACAGCTCGACGCCCTGGTCAACCACCTTTGCGGCGAGGGCATCCGGCAGCACGATTCCGCCGGATTGGCCGAACGAGCCCTTGCCGCGACCGTCCGTCACGTAGGCCCAATTCTGGAGGAAGACGTGGCGCTGGCCGCCGGCTGTGACTACGTCGAGTCCACCCTCGAGGCCCACAAAGTAGCTCCAGGACTCGTTGTTCTGGCGCGCGAGGACAATGAGGGCTTCGGCGCGTTGGCGGGCGCCCGACATGGTGTCCTCGCGGGTGAGCGGGGTATGCCGAACGCCGCTGGGCACATCGAAGCCGCGCACTTCCATAGCTACATCCGGGGAAAGGCGATGACAGATTCGGGAGCAAACCTCGCGGACGGCATCGAGCTTCGGGCGGCGCGTGCTACCTACAGCGACTACCAACGTCTGAGTAGTACTGCGGTTCAAGCTGGAGGAATCAGCGCCGGTCAAACTCAAAGTTCCTTTTCGCCGACAACCGCCGACGGGGGCTCGCCTTGCATGCCCAGGCGCTGGCGCGCGGAGAACATGCTTCCCTTGGCGTCCTCTGCCGGGGCGAAGGCGAGGAAGCCCAGAGGGGATGGCACGTCGTCGTAGATGGCTTCCATGCCGCCACGCATGAAGTAGGTTTCGTGCCAGAAGCCGGTGCCGCCGGAGTCGCGCAGAAAATCTTTCCACCAGCCGCGGTGAAAGCCGGAGCGAGTCCACGCCTCAAGAGAAGAAAAATCGCACCAGTATTGGCGCATGCCGACATGCACCGGGAACAGCGAGAACAGCATGTTCTCGTGGAGGAGCAGGCCATCGGGCTTGTCGGCCACCGACTTCTGAATTTGAGGGCCCAGCGCAAAAAGGCGCCGCAAACCGGCCAGACGGTTGACGCGCATCCCTAGGTAGACCACAACAAGGTCAGGGTAACCGGAGAGGTCGACGGTCTGGCGGCTGATTCGCGCGGTTGTCATGAGCGCCTCCCTATAGCTCTGTGGGCGACGAATCCCCTTCAGTGAGAGTATGGGGACGCGGGGCGTTCGTCAATTGTTGAGAAGAGACGAGAAGCGGGGTTGAGAAGCAGAGGCCGGAACGCGTTACTCTTTCCAGAGCTGGGTCTGGCGTTCGCGGGAGAAGCGCGTGGCGAGGAAGGACTTGAGGCCTTCGACGGAAGAAAATACCTGGTCGGAGCAGCCGAGGGCCCAGCCGCTGATCTCTTCGACCGGCACGGAAGCGATCAGATAGACGGGAATACCTTTGCGGTGAGCGGCGGTGAGCTCCGCGGCGGTGCCGCCACCCTGCATGGCCTCGGAATCCCAAAAGCAGATCATGTAATCGGCCTTGCGCTCGATGAGTTCCAGGTCGAAGGCGATGATTTTGCGGATGACGCGGCGGAAACGGTCGAGGTCCGTCATTTTCCAGCGGCGAAAGTTGACGACCTCATCCTGGCTGAGGTTCTTTTTTTCGTCCTCGGCGGGATCGTAGACGCGATGTCCCAGCTGGTCTTGCAGGAAGGGCGTCAGCTTGCGCCGCCACAACCTGCCGCCGCCTTCGGCAAACTCGATGGGGCCTGAGAGGTAAGCAAGCATAAGCTGGGACGGGCAGACTAGCACACGGGGGCACTGTTGACTACCGCATCA
>JBEKTG010000212.1:0-6971 GCA_049516275.1 Candidatus Acidiferrales bacterium | reverse complement strand
CAAGATCCGGCGCTGCCAGATCAAGATCCGGCGTGATCCGGAGTTTCCGGGCTGCATGTATTCCCAGATGAAGATGTGCCTTGCGCCGTGCTTCGCGGGCTGCACGAAAGAAGAATATGACGCGGAGGTTGGCCGGGTGCTGAAGGGGCTCGATTCGGGCGGAGGCCAACTTATCCAGGACGTGGAACGGGAACGCGAGGCGGCAAGCGAAGCGCTGGACTTCGAACGTGCCGCGGCGCTCCACAAGCGGCTGGAGAAAGTGTCGGCGGCGCTGCGCGAATTGCCCGAACTCGCGCGGCGCGTGGAAGAATTCGACGCGGTGATTCTTCAGCGCGCCGCGGAGGAAAAAACCATCGCCGTGTTTCCGATGCGCGGCGGAATCCTAAGGGAGCCTATCTTTGTGAGGTTTGGGGAGCTGTCAGGCGAACCAAGATCGGTGGAGGAAATCCTGCGAGCGGGACTGGATTCGCTCGAGAGCGAACCGGCGAATGCACCGGTGGAAAAAAGTGCGTCTGCCGAGCCGGACGCGAACGAGAAGGTCTGTGACTTTCCGGAAGAACAGAAAAGGAGATTCGGTTTACATGCAGCGCATCCCGATCTAACCGAACACCTGTCTCTGCTGACGCGCTGGTTTTACTCCAATCCACGCGAGGGAGAGATATTTTTTCGGGAGGCCGATTGGCCGTACCGACGCCTCCTTCGGGCTTGCAGCCGCGTGCTCGCGCCGCCTGCCGGAGAAAGCCCTGCCGGGGCCGGGTCGCGACCTGCACGCGACCGAATTCGGCGCCTACCCAAGAAGTGAAATCCCCGCCAGAATCGGGGCGAAGACGCGCTCAATCCCGTCGTACAATTGAAACGTATGGCGGAAACGGAAACTCCACAGGCTTCCAGAGCAAACCTCACCGAAGATCGTTCGCGGTTCCGGGACATGGTGCGTTCCCTGAAGCATCGCAATTTCCAGCTTTTCTTCAGCGGGCAGATGATTTCGCTGGTCGGCACGTGGATGGACAACATCGCGGAGGCGTGGCTCGTCTACCGGCTCACGGGATCGTCGCTGCTGCTGGGAACGGTGGCGTTCGCGGGTCAGTTCCCGATATTTCTTCTGGGCCCGATTGGGGGCCTGGCTGCGGACCGATTCGACCGCCGAAGCATCATCGTGGCGACGCAGGCGAGTTCGATGATTCTGGCCTCCATCCTGGCGTTTCTGACGCTCACGAAGCGAGTGACGGTATGGGAAGTAATTCTTCTGGCCTCGCTGATGGGCGTGGTGAACGCCTTCGACGTGCCGGCGCGGCAGTCCTTCCTGGTGGAGATGGTGGGGCGCGAGGATTTGATGAACGCGATTGCTCTGAATTCATCGATGTTCAATAGCGCGCGCGTGATCGGCCCGTCGGTGGCGGGAATCCTTGTGGCGAGCATCGGCGAGGGCTGGTGCTTCTTCGCCAACGCGGTGAGCTACATAGCGGTGATCGCGGGACTGCTGATGATGCGCGTTCCGAAATCGAAGATCGAGCCGCACGATGCGTCTCCGCTTGAGCACATTCTGGAAGGCTTTCGCTTCGTGCGGAACACACCGCCGATCGGGGTGCTGCTGCTGCTCACGGGGGTGATCAGCATCGTGGCACTGCCCTATTCGGTGCTCATGCCTATTTTTGCGGCGCGCGTGCTGCACGGGAACGCCCGAACGCTGGGTGTTTTGATGGGGGCGACCGGCGTGGGAGCGCTGCTCGGCGCACTTTCGCTTGCCTCGCGGACGAAATTGCAAGGGCTGGCTAGGCTGGTGGCGATATCGTGCGCCAGTTTCGGGACTTTTCTCGTTCTGTTTTCGCTGTCGCGCCACTACTACCTTTCCGTATTGCTGCTGGTGCCGGTGGGCTTTTTCGTGATGGTGCAAATGGCGGCTACCAACACTTTGATTCAGTCGATGGTGCCCGACCGCCTGCGCGGGCGGACGATGGCGGTCTACTCGATGATGTTCCTGGGAATGGCGCCTATCGGCGCGCTGTTTTCGGGAATGGTGGCCGACCGCATCGGAGCGCCTTGGACTGTGGCAATCGGTGGAATGGGCGCCATTGCCAGCGGCGCGCTCTTCGCGCGAGACTTGCCGAAGATTCGCGTTCAGGCTCGAGAACTGATCATCGCGCAAGGCTTGGCGGGAGGAAATCCACCGCAAGAGATGAGCGCCCGCAGCGTCAGCTGAGTTTTTTGCTTCCCGCGTACTCCGTTATTTCGTTCTGATATACTTCGCCTTCTCATCATCCATTTCGACAAGCGAGGACCGCATGCCATCCGCGGCAACAGCCGACCACAAACCCATCGCCGGTTCCGCGACTCCTCAGGGCACTTTGCGGTATGCGGCGAGGTTCCGGGGGAAGTCCGCGGCCGGACATTTTCGCGAGGCTACGAACGGCCTGGTGCTTTCGTCGATTGGCATCGGCACCTATCTCGGAGAACCGGACGAAGCGACTGACGAGGCGTACAGTGGCGCGGTGGTGGCGGCGGTGGAGGGCGGGTTCAACGTGGTGGACACGGCGATCAATTACCGGTTTCAGCGGAGCGAACGGTCCATCGGCGCGGCGCTGCGCGAGCTGATTTCGAACGGCTTCTCGCGCGACGAAATTGTTCTCTGCACCAAGGCCGGTTTTCTGACGCCAGACGCCGAGATGCCGGCTGACGCGAGCGACTATTTTTCGCGCGAGTTCGTCGACAAGGGAGTTTTCGGAGCGGAAGATATCGCGGCGGGATGCCACTGCATGACACCGCGCTACCTTGCGGACCAACTGGAGCGGAGCCGGCGGAACCTGGGCGTGCAGTGCGTGGACGTCTTTTACCTGCACAACCCGGAAACGCAGCTTGGCGAGATATCGAAAGACGAATTCCTTCGCCGGATTCGCAAGGCGTTTGAGTTTCTGGAATCCGCGGTTGCTTCGGGGAAAATCGGGGCTTACGGGCTGGCCACTTGGAACGCGTTCCGCGAAGAGCCGAAGTCGCCCGGCTACCTTTCGCTCGAAGAGATTGTGGGCGTCGCGGCTGAAATCGGAGGCAGCGATCATCACTTTCGATTCGTGCAACTGCCTTTGAACCTGGCGATGCCGGAGGCCCTGACGCGGCCGAATCAGGTGGCGGTAGGCAAGACGATGGCGATGGTTCAGGCGGGGCGGGCGCTCGGGATTACGCTGGTGGCGAGTGCGGCGCTTTTGCAGGGCCAGCTCACAAAAAATCTGCCTGCGACCATGCGCAACGCGTGGGGAATGAAGAGCGATTCCGCTTTGGCGCTGCAATTCGCGCGCTCCGCGCCGGGGATTACGACCGCGCTGGTGGGGATGAGCCAGATCGGGCATGTGGAGAACAATCTGGCGCTCGCGGGCGTGGAACCTGCGGGGAGAGAAGAATTCCTCAAGGTTTTCGAGGCGCGACGCTAAGTCTCTTGCGGAGCACTGACTGGCTCGCTTGCCAGCCGATCAATCCACGCTTCGATTGCGGCGCCTACTTCTGGAAGCTTTCCGGTAAAAAAGTGATCTACGCCCGGAACAATTACCAGAAGCTTCGGCTCGGGCAGCGTTGCGACAAATTCTTCGACATTGGGGCGCGCACCGAATTCGTCGTTTTCACCCTGGATGAAAAGCTTGGGCTTGGCGCACGAGGCGAGGTAGGAAAGATCGGATTTGTTGACGGGAATCCCAAGACCGATCAGGGATGTCACTCGATGATCTTCGCAGCCTACCCGCAAACCGACCCAGGAGCCAAAGCTGAATCCCGCCAAAAGGATTGGGCGCGCCGGGAATTCTTTCGCGAGATAGTCGAAAGCTGTTCGGACGTCGTCCTGTTCGCCGCGGCCGCGGTTATGCTCTCCTTCGCTTAACCCTACGCCCCGAAAATTGAAGCGCAGTACGGGCATGCCTTTACGATGCAGCGCCTTTGCAGCCTGATACACAACCTTGTTGTGCATGGTGCCGCCAAAGAGCGGATGGGGATGGCATACCAGCGCAACGAGATTGCCGGCGCTCGCGGCGGCGGTGGTCCAGAGCATCGCCTCGAGGCGTCCTGCCGGGCCTTCGAGGAAAAAATTGCGGTGAAAGACCTGCGTCATTTGATCCCTTTGAATGATTGTATGGCGTCTGAAAACCAGATTAATACAGATTCGCGCGTTTCGAACCTGGAGTCCCGGGGCCGGCGTGGTTCGGAAATCCGTTGCGCCACACGAGGACCGATGGTAGCTTCAGACTTAGCTCCAGAAAGAGGACTCATGGAAGACGATGTGGAGCGCCGCGCTGCACGGCGTTTTTCGATGAACCTCCCCGTAAAAGTGCGGTTTTCCTCTGGAGAAGGCGTCACGGAGCGGCAGGGCGAAACGCGCGACGTGAGTTTCCGTGGATTGTACTTCACGATCGAGGCCAGCCTGGAAACGGGCAGCTCGATCGAGTTCGTGCTTACCCTTCCGCAACAGATCACCCTCGCAGGCGACGTGAATATCCGCTGCTACGCGCGTGTGCTTCGCGTCGAGCCCAACAACGGGCGCCGCGGCGTGGCGGCCCGCATCGAACGGTACGAATTCCTTCCCGCTTCCGCTTGAAATCCACAGAAAGAATCTTCCTGGCTGAACCGAACGGCGTTGCCATTGGCTCACATCGGTGTGGAAACTCCTTCTCTTATCCTGCCGACTAACGCAAGATTTGGAGCCGGGGGTCCTGGATGGCGCGGAACAGCCTGATCATCGATGCGGACGACACGCTTTGGGAGAACAACGTCTTTTTTGACAAGGCGATTACGACTTTCGTCGCGCAGCTTGAATATCTTGGCTACACGCCGGACTACATCCGCCACATCCTGAACGAAACGGAGCGCCGCAATATTCGGCAGCATGGGTATGGCGTGCGCAGCTTCAAGCGCTCCCTCGAAGAAACCTATCTGAAGCTGGCTGGAAACATGGCGCGACGGGAGGTGGTGAAGGGAATCGAGCAGATGGCCGCGGAACTCGAAAACACCCCGCCGCAAATTCTCGACGGAGTGCCGGATACGCTCGCCTATCTCGCCAAACGCCACCGGCTGATTCTGCTCACCAAAGGGGAAGCCGCCGAGCAAGCGGGTAAGGTCGAGCGGTCCGGGCTGCAATCCTATTTCGACGCCATCGAAAACGTGATGGAGAAGAATGCGAGCATTTTTCAGCGGGTGATCGAGCAATTCAAGATTGTGAAGTCCAATGGCTGGATGGTGGGCAACAGCCCGGCTACCGACATCAACCCTGCTTTACAGGCCGGGCTCAATGCGGTGTTCATACCGCATCCCGCTACGTGGATCACCGACAGAGGGGCAGTGGAGAGCGGAGTGGGAAAGCTGCTGATCGTGCAGTCGTTTCGCGATCTCCGCACGCACTTCTGAGGCGCGAACACGCCGCTATTCGAGCGGGTGATACCGGAAGGGAATGTAAACCACCGCTTCGAGTTCCACAGGCTCACCCTCCCGCGTGGCGGGACGGAACTTCCAGTGCGCCAGGGCTTCGATGGCGTCTTTATCGAGTTCGGGCTCCACGCTGTGGACGAGCTGAATGTTTCGCACCACGCCGTCTTTCCCGATAATCGCGTAGAGAATCACCTGCCCTTCGACGTGCTCCTTGATCATCTGCGGCGGGTACTTGGGGTCCACTTTTTCCAGAGGGACCGGGCCGGAGAGCTGCCCCTTGGGTCTGACTGGCGGACCGTCACCTTCGTCGAGCTGCGCGAAATTCAGAATCCAGCTGCCGGCTATGCTGGTGAGATTGGGCAGATTGACGTTGAGCGTGTAGACCTCTTTGCCGGTGAGGATTTTTTCCGGGGGCACGTTGGGGTCGATCGCGCGGGCGAGGGACGATCCTTTTCGCGCGGGGGGCGTGAGATCAGGCGCGGTGGGCTTGAGGTTGAGCCTGCCGGGAGCGATTCCGCCCGCCGCGATGCCGCCGGGGCGGCTATTTCCGCCGCTCACGATGATTCCTGCGGGCAAATTCGAACTTCCCGCTGTTCCCGGGGCACCAGTCGCTCCTGCTGATCCCGATGTGGGCGCTGAACCGGCGCTTGATCCGCCGTTCGCCGATCCCGAGCCAGATCCGCCGGTGGCCCCCGGGTTTCCGGGCGATTTCCCGGCTGGGGAAATGGAAATTCGCGCGGCTAGATTCTCCTGTGGAACGGCCACTTGAGGCGCGGGTGGGCCCGGCGTAGCGGACAGCGCAATCAGGCGGTGCAGATTCGCGTCGTTGGTGGATGCGCCAATTTCAGGAGCGGCGGCGGAATCGGCGCGCGTCTGATGCTTCTCGGCGACAGCTGCCATCGAGCTCATCGGCATCTGCGGCTGAAAATTCACTACCGGCGCGGCGGCAATGTTCAGGGCGCCGGGATTTTTTCCGTTGTTGGCGACTTCGGGGACAGCAATGTCGCGCACGGCGCGCTGCTTCACGTTGGGCGCCGCGGCGGTGGGAGTTAGTTGAAGCTGAGGCTTGGGAGCCGGACTGGCCCACTGGACCATGTTGGGAAGCTGCACGTCCACCTTAGGCGCGTTGAGCGGCGCGTCAGGCTGGATGAGAGTCTGGCGGGGGTGGGTGACCTTCACCGGTATTGAAAGAATTGTCTGACGCGGGTGATAGGAGTCCGCACCAGGTTGGTCAGTTGGCTCGGCAGCCGGTTTCGCGGGTTCGACGGCGCGCTTCGCCGGTGCGCTGCGCTTTATCGCCGGGCTGGGAAGCGAAATCGGCGGCAAGTCCTGCGCGGGATAGTAGGCGACCTCAATTTGGACCGGCGGGAGCGTGTGCTCGGCCTGCGGGAGGAAGCCCCAGATGGGCAGAATGAGTATCAATATCGCGGCGACATGCCAGAGGGACGATGCCAGGAATGCCCGGCCGGGCATGCGGCCGCGGACCCAGTCGACGCGAAGCGGGCGGTCGGGAGGAAGATCGCCGTCTTTTTCCGGATGCGGCCCGACAAAGAAATCGCGAAGGCTGGTCC
>JBEKTG010000211.1:0-6211 GCA_049516275.1 Candidatus Acidiferrales bacterium | reverse complement strand
GCGGCGGCATGGCTTGGGCAAGAGGCCCCCTATTGGGAGTATACGCGCGCCAAGGGAGGAGAATTTCACGAGGGACTGCGAGAATCGGCGCGCCAGAAAAGAAAAAGGGAAGCCTTTCGGCTTCCCTTCTTCACGTTTGAGACGGTTTATGTAAGCGAGTTAGAACAACAGCCGCAGGGCGAACTGGCCGAAGCGGCGTTCATCGTGGTTGCCGCCATTAGCGAGGTTACCCAAGCCACCCTTCTCGCCGTCGACAATTACGGGACCGCCTGAGAAGTTCACCGCGTCCAAATCGAATCCGTTTACGTACATGTTGTGATGGTTGAATATGTTGTAGGCTTCCGCGCGGAACTCAAGCTTGAAGCGTTCCGTGACGGCAAAAGTCTTGCCTAGCGAGAGATCGAAATTCCACGCACCGGGACCACGGAAGGCATTGCGCTCCGTCATGGCCGCCGGGAAGGGGCCAAAATCAGAAACGCCGAGCAACCCCGTGAAGCTGTTCGCCTTGGGCAGGGTCAGAATGCCGAAATCGTTGGGACCGATCACGGAGGTCGCCGCGCCCGTCGTCATGGTCGCCGGCGCCGTTGCCGGCGTGTAACGCGGAATCCCGTAGGGACCCGTTCCGGCGTTCAAAGAGTTGGTGCTATCGGAAATGGTGAAGGGCACTCCGCTCCTGGCGGTAAAGATGCCCGATATGACGTATCCGCCCAAGAGCTGGCGTTCAAGTCCCCTACCGCCCTTGAACCAGGGAGTCTGCCAGATCGGAGAGAGAGCCAGACGGTTTCGAATATCGAAATCGGAATTGCCGTAATCGAGAGCCGGATTTCGGGGATCGAGATAGCCAAGGTTGCCGATACCATTCGAGGAACTGCTGCTCTCCGAGAAGGTGGAGCTGCCATTATCGAGCGAATGGGCCCACGTGTAGTTGGCGACGATGGTCAGTCCGGTCTTCATGAGGTCCTGGGTCTGGTAACGCACGTTAAGAGCGTTGTAGTGGGAGAAACCCTCGGACCCGCGATTGTTGATGTTGGTAAATGCCTGGTTGGGACGGGTGTAGCACGGTCCTGGAGGGGCGCATCCGGTTTGAGGGTCGCCAAGGTAGACCTGTCCACCGCCGAGCATATTGATGTTTTTGATATCGTACAGGTGGACGCCGTGCGCGCCGTTGTATTCGAGCGAAAGAACCCCAGCGCCTCCCAACTGATGGTCGATAGAAAGTCCCCAGAATTGGGTCTGCGCGACATTGATGTGCTCGTCGACGTTCCGGTTGCTGCCGGTGGGAATGGGAACCGATAGTCCCGACCCGGTGAGAGGGCCGGCGTTGCTGTTCGTGATCCCGCCATTGGTTGCACCGCTGATCGTAATTACCTGATAGTTCGGAGGATTTTGAATGACGTTGAAGGTGACGTTTCCAAAGTTCCGCTCGTAACTGATACCGAAACCGCCGCGCAGGGCGGTCTTGCCGTTTCCGAAAAGGTCGTAGGCAAAGCCGACACGGGGAGCGGCGGTCCCCCACCGGGGAGCCCAGAGCTGGCCGATGGGGCTATTCGGTGCGACTTGGAGAGTGCCGGTACGCACGGTCTGGAAGAACGTCGATCCCGCGCCATAGTAGAAATTGGAGTCGAGCTGCTGGTTGTTGTTGTGCTGGACGCCGTAGTGCTCGTAGCGCATGCCGTAGTTAAGCGTCAGGCGCGGCTTTAACCTCCAGCTATCCTCCAGGTACAAGCCCCAGTCGTTATAGCGGTCGCTGCGGGCGAAGGAAGGCGATGTAGCCGGCAAGGTCAGCGTGCAGGCCGGAGTTTGGATCAAAGCTCCTCGCGACGTGCCCGAATAGGGCTGAGCGGCGCAACCGAAATGGCCGTTCGGGTTTACAGCGGCTGTGAAGTTCGTCAAGGTGCCGTTGAGGAAGCCGTTGGTGCCGTTGCTGAAATTCGTTCCGATTTGTTCGTTGGCCTGTGCGTAAGCCGCGAAAGCCTCGTTCATCTGAAGGTAGTTGTATTGTCCCCCGTACCGGATCGTGTGGGTGCCCTTGGACATGATCAGGTCTTCGTTGATCTGGATGGAGTTCAGCGGGCCGCCGGAGGGCAAACCGCCGACGCCGGTAGTGGTATCGAAGAATCCGGGAAGATTGATGGCGGTACCCAAGACACTGGCATTGTTGAAAAGGAAAAGCGTCGGGACGGTCTGTAAAGCGTTGTTGTAGGTAAAGGGATTGTTGTAGCGGAAGAAATTCAGCTTGGTCGAACTGAGAAGATTCGCGCTGAAATTGTGGTTCACGGAAAGCAGGTAGTTGTCGTCATTGAGTCCCTGCCCGACGTTGTATTGCGGATACGGGGTATTTGCAACAGAGCCGGAAAACTCGACCAGGCGTTCGCGGCCGTAGCGGAAGAACATCTGGGTATTCGGGTCAAAGTTGTAGTCCACGCGGGCGACCAGGTTATACGTATTCTGCGGTTCATCGCCTCCGGCATCTGCCGGAACAATGTAACTCACCAGACCGAATGCGGGAGTCGAGGCCGGAAGTGCAGCAAAGGCTGAGCCGTACGTTCCCGAGTAAGCAACCGTGGGAAGCTGGCCTTTCGTGAGCGTGCTGACAAAGGGCAAGTTGCCACCGAAGGCCTTCATGAAAGCCTGGGTGTTCGGCGCAGAAGCGGCAATCAGCTGCGGAGTGGGCACGTAGGCCTGCAAGTTGGCACCGCTGCGAACACGCAGCCATTCCGTGCTCTGAAAGAAGAAAAGCTTGTTCTTGATGGCGGGACCACCGATGGTGTAGCCGAAATCGTTCCGCGTATAAATACCTTTCGGGACGCCGTTGATGACGTTGGCGTAGGTGTTTGCGGTGTAGGCGGACAGGCGGTTAAACTCCCATGCGTCCCCGTGGAAACCGTTGGTGCCCGATTTGGTGACCAGGTTGATCACACCCCCGGAGGCGCGGCCGTACTGCGCGTCGAAGTTATTCGTGATAACGCGAAACTCGAGCACTGCATCCTGCGGGACGTAGAGGGCTATGTTCGTATTGAAGATATTGGTGTTCTCCGCGCCGTCCAACAGGACTTCCGTCCCTGAAGCGCGCTGGCCGTTGAGCGCGTAGCCGACGCCGCGATCAGTCTGATTTTGACCGTTGTCGGCAACCTGGCCGTTCCCGCTCGCCATTCCACGGTCGCCGCTGCTGACATTCCCCGCCAGCGCCACGAAGTCGTAGGGATTACGCGTCAAGCTGGGCAAGTTCATGATCTCATCGGGGTTGACGACCTGGGATATCTCCTGGGTCTGTGTGTTCACTTCTACTCCCCCTTGAGCAACCACTTCTACGGTCGTGCTCTGGGCTTGGAGGGAAAGCTGCGCATCGACGATGACGTGGGCTCCGACCGTGACTTCAGCCTTGGTCTCGTAGGGCTGGAAATTACCGTTGGTCACTTTTACGTCATACGTCCCTGGCGGCAGAGCGGGGACCACGTACCCACCGTCTGCAGCGGTCTGAACCGTGTGCACGACCGAAGTGCCGGCGTTTGTGACAGTCACAGTGGCGCCGGGAATCACCGCCCCAGAGGAGTCACGGACGGTTCCCGAGACCACACCGGCTTCGACCTGCGCGAACGTAGCGTGCCCCACAGAGAGACAGACCAAGAGTATCGATACGGCTGCGGTGAAAAGAGATGCAAAAGAAAGAAAGCGGTTCCGGTTCATACTGCCTCCTAAGAAACGCCAAACCAACGGGTGGAAAGACAGCCATTCCAGCCCTTGCCCCCAAGGGAGGATGACTGGTTGGACACAGTGGCACGTCAAGTACCATAAGTTTATGTAAGACTAAGGCCTTTATATACAACTAGATAGTAGTGGGGCCGTCTTTGGAATACCAAAATGTGTTGCTAAAGCCATATATGGATTTCTGAAGGGATATGTTTTTGAATATTCATCTACCTATTTCACGGTATTAACGTCGAGTGCAGCAAGCCGCACGTCAGGGCCGCCGAAACGGCGCGCGCACTGGCCGCGACATGTGGCTCAATCGCGGAGTCGGAGCCGAGGCGCGCCGAGGCGAATTGTCAGAAGACGCTAGCGCGGGGGGCGGCGTCAGACGTAAGCTAGTGCGCGCTCGACGACATGCAGTAATTCTACGGAGGGAGAAATTGATGCTGCGACGGCTATGTCTGCTGGTGACGTTTGTCTTGATGTGCGGCGTACTGGTTCCGGCGCGAGCCCAGGGTCTGGCAAGCAAGATCGAGCTTTCCGCCGGGTATGCCTACATGCACTTCAAGAGCTCGCCGGCGGTGAATCTGAACGGCTTTGACGTCTCCGGCGAATACAAGCTGCGGGATTGGCTTGGTGGAGTCGCCGACGTCACAGGCGAATTCGGGAAGGTCGGAGGGGTCAGCTCGCACGTTTATACCTATACTTTTGGTCCGCAGGTTTCCTGGCCGCGGCGGGTTTCTCCTTTTGCTCATGCGTTGTTTGGCGTGGGCACCTTTTCGGGCGGCGGTTATAACAACAGATCGTTGGCAGCGAACTATGGCGGGGGAGTCGATTTCAAGATAAAGCCGAGATTGTCTTGGCGCGTACTGGAAGGGGACCTGGTTATAACGCGCCTTGGCGGACTTTCCGAGCACAGCGCTCGCGTGTCGACGGGCATCGTATTTCGCTTCTGACGTTCGGCCCCAGCCTCCACAATTCCCGGAAGTTTCGGCGATTCGTTTATGAATCGATTTTCGACGGTGTGCGTCTAACCGTTTATACGATTTGTTGTTAGTGAGGGTATCTATATGAGCAGAACTTCTTTGGAAACAATCGGGTTTCGTTATACCGGATGGGCTGCGCTGGATCGCGACCCGGCGGACGACCTTGTCGAGTTCACCTGTCCTCATTGCGGAACCAAGGGGGCCAAGGCGGCTCGGCGTCCCCGGGCGGAATATCACTTCAGCGACGGTTTTGTGCAGGACCTGCAGGGGGAGATGACCGCCTGCCGGGAATGCCGGCATTCTCTGCGGCTTTCGCCTGTGGTGCTGCTGCACGATAAGGACGAAACTCGGCGGTTTAAGGCGGTTTTTTCGACGGACCTTGAGGTCTCGATCAACTGATTTTGCGGTGAGGCAAGAGGGGTAATCGGTTTCGGAGGGCGGCCGCGAGGTCGCCCTTTTTGTTTTCCCGCCTCTACTACGAACATTCTTAAAGATGCCGGGCCAGGGTTTCCCACTCGGCGTCAAGATTCAAGTGGTGCGTCTCGAGGTCGCGGCGCACGTGCTCGAAGGCCTCGTCGACCGTGTCGGCGAATTGCAATAGCTTGTACTCCTTCTCGTTGATCGTTCCGCTCTGCACCATGTAGCGCCAGTTGAGGACGCGATCCCAGTACTTGCGCCCATAGATCAGAATCAAATGATGCGACGACAGCTTGTTCGTTTGCAGAAGCGTCAGCAGTTCCCACAGCTCGTCCATGGTGCCGAAGCCACCGGGAAAAACGATGAGTGCTTTGGCCATCTGGGCGAACCACAGCTTGCGCATAAAGAAATAATGGAAGCAGAAGTTAAGATCCGGCGAGATGTAGGAATTGGGCCGCTGCTCGTGAGGCAACTGGATGCTGAGACCCACCGAACTTCCTCCGGCTTCCGCAGCACCGCGGTTGGCCGCCTCCATGATGCCGGGTCCGCCTCCCGAGCAGATGACGAAGCGCTTGGGGCGCGTGCCGAGAGTCATAGACCATTCGGTGATGCGGCGCGAGAGTTCACGCGCTTCTTCGTAATAGCGCGACATCTCGACGATCGAGCGGGCTGCGCGGACTTTCATCCGCCACTCGGGCGTCTTTCGTCCCCTGGCTCGCTGCTGCACCTGCTTGAGCTTCGCCATGGCCTGGCCGCGCGATTGGATGCGCGCCGAGCCGAACATCACGATCGTGTCTCCCACATTGGCCCGCCTGAGCCGGATCAGCGGATCGAAATATTCGGCCAGGATGCGCAACGGACGAGCTCCGAGACTGTGCATGAACTCCGGATCTTCGTAGGCCAGCTTCGGCATGGGCAAGTGATGCGGACGCGCCATTCATTCCCCCCTCGAAAATACAAACGCACCATTCTAAGCTGGATGGGCGGGCTCGAGCCAACGCACGTTCGGTAAAAGCCGCACACTGTTCCTATGGGTAATTTCGCCCGCACGAGCCCGGGCGCCCGGCAGAGATGCGTTACAACGCGCTCGCCGGATCAGGAATCAGACAAACTGTGAA
>JBEKTG010000210.1:0-6256 GCA_049516275.1 Candidatus Acidiferrales bacterium | reverse complement strand
TAGCGTTTGAGGGTTGAAACGTCCTGGCGCAAAGCGTTGCCGACCAGGATCCAGCCGACATGCGCCCACCACTTGCCATCGCGCGGGGAGTGCGGGTCACCTTCCTCGTCCGCGAACTGGTGATGCTTGCGATGCGTGGACACCCACAGGAGCGGGCCACCTTCCAAAGCCGCCACACCGCAAACGGTGAGAAAGTACTCAAACCACTTGGGTGTCGCGAAGGAGCGATGGGTAAGCAGACGGTGATAACAGATGCCGAGTCCCAGACTCACCGTCAGCCAGTATAAAAAGATTGCGACGAACAGCGCGTGCCAACTGAAGAAGAAGGGCGCCGCCAGAGCGCCCACGTGGAACAACAGCAGGACAGGCGTGATGGCCCAGTTCAAACGATTCTTTTCGATAGCTCCTCGTTTCCCGGGCAAGAAAAGCATCCGCCGTTATTCACGGACATTATAGGCTCCCTCATCGGTTTTGTCTGTCTTGTTCGGGACACTTTTTGAGAATTCGACTCCACGGCGATGTGGACAGGCTGCCCACTTAGGTTCGCCGCACGAACGGGCTTGGTTCACGAATCCTGGGTCTGCGGGGCGGAACCTGTGTTCGCGGGTGCTAGCGAGCTTTGCGGGTGATGGGCACGGCGGGGACTAACTTGCGCGCGCGGGCGTCGTTCGTTTGTGACACGGGCACGTGGGGTGCGGGTTCGGGCGTAGCGCTGCGGCTTATGCGGCCGCAGAGATATTCGAGCGTGCGATAGAGGGCTTCGGCGTCTTTCGAGGCGATATTCGCGTGGCCGGCGTCGAGGTCGGCTACTACCTCGGCGCAAAGATCTATTGCGCGACGGATGCGGCCGGTGGCCATCTCGGAAAGCAATTCGGAGTCGTCCTGGCCGTGCGACTGGGTGTCGCGGAGGCTTTGAACGCCGGAAGCGATCTTGCGGATGCACTCGGCGGCCTCGCGATATTCCTTCAGCAGGCGGGCGTCGGTGTCATCGAATTGCAGGGCCTTTTCCAGATTATGCAATTCGAAGCTGGCCTTCTCGATCTGCAAATCCACGCCCCAAAAGGCTTCGCTGGGCGCGATCAACTCAACGACGATGCCGTTGGCGACGCCTTCGCGGGCGTGCGGCGTGGCGAGCACTCGCGCTTCGGCCGTCTCGGCAGTGGCGAAATTTGCCAGGGTCACGCGGGCGCCCGAATCGGGATATACCTCCATCTTCAGGTAGCCGCCGTTGGCGTTCACCTGCCGGGCGACGGCCTCTTCTTTGATGGCGCTGCCGTCGGGCCCGCGCCAGCTCACTTCGACGGGAACGGCCACATTGAAGCGGCGGCTTTTGCGCCGCTCGAGTCTGGTGCCATCCGCGCTTAAAGGGCGCTTTTTGATCGTCACGGTTTCTCGGAGCCTCTTGTGAAATTCTCTTGCGGCGTTTCGTGTGCCTAAATAGGGGAGAGTGTCCCTGAACAGACTAAAACAGAGGGTCGTCCAAAAGGAACTGCTCTGAAGGACAGGTTCTACAAAAGTAGCCTTATCTTAAATTTAGGGATTGGCGTTTAAGGGGCTGGGCTCGTTTTTAGCGGCCGCTTTCTGCGAGAAAACTTGAGTTGGCGCGCACATCCCTCCGCCGCGAGCGGAACACCAAGTTCGGTGCTCCCGACATATTTCTGTTGTCCTTGAGGGCGTATTCGCGTGAAATTGTGTTTCGGGGAAACCAAGGAGCAGGACGCATGGCTAAGGCTAAGGAATTTACGGTAACGATCGAAGATAAGCCCGGCGCGTTGGGGAAGTTCTTTCTCGCGCTGGCGCAGGCGCGCGTGAACGTTCTAGGCTTTCAGTCGTACGTGGAGGAGGGCGAAAGCCTGGCGCGAATCATGGTGGATGATCAGGCCGCGGCCAAATCCGTGATGGGAGGTCTGCGGATGATTTTCGAGGAGACTACCGCCGCCGTCGTCCGACTGCCGCACCGTCCGGGGGAGCTGGGGCGGGCGGCCGCGCGACTGGGGGAAAAGGGCGTCAATATTGACTACTCGTACTGCGGGCTGGAGCCGGGATCGGATAAGGCGCTGCTGGTGTTTGGCGTCGATAACCTTAGCAAGGCTTCCGCCGCGCTGGATGAGCTGGCTGGGGAGAAAACTTAAAGCTGCCGGTTGTTCATCGTCGATTCGATTTTTCCCGCAATCTAATAATATTCAGGTTTTGCACCGAACCTCTACGTGTGCCGTTTTCACTGTGCCGCAACTTTCTAGCGATGTCGTCTCGCGGCGATTTGGTCGGCGTCGGGAATTTACGCGGTGCCTTCCGACCCTCTACACCGGAGGGTCGGGCACCCGGAAAGGCACACCCCTGCTCCGGGCTGCGCTGGGTTGTATTCAGAGCGGGAGAAAGATAGGATGCGCGGGGCACACTGGAAACTACATGTGGCGCGGCGGCGAGTTGTGGGCCGGCGCGGCTGCCAGGAGAATCGGATGAGCGGAATTTTGGGAATTGCTGACGGGCGATGCTTGCGGCAACTTCGTTGGGCTTGGCTTGGTTTGTTTCTGCTGGCGACGGCTGGGGTGCCGGCGCGTGGGCAGTCGGAAGTGAACCTTAAGGGCGCGATTGATTTTCGCGTACACAGCGGGCCGGACTCCGACGAGCGCACTGCCGATGCTGACGACGTGGCGCGCATCGGCAAGGATATGGGGATGCGCGCGCTGGTGTTGACGAACCATTACGAGTCGACGGCGGCGCTGGCTTACATGGTCCGCAAGGAAGTTCCGGGCATCGACGTGTTTGGCGGGATCGTGCTGAACCTGCCGGTGGGCGGGATCAATCTCGAGGCCGTGAAACGCATGACGATGATGAAGGGCGGCTACGGGCGCATCGTTTTTCTGCCGGATTTCGATTCGGAGAATTTTCGGCGGACGCTGAAGCAGACCGGCGCGACGGTCCCGATTTCGAAAGACGGCCATCTGCTGCCCGGCGTGCTGGACTTGTTCGACTTCATGGCGCAGCACCACGACATGGTGCTCGAAACCGGAGACATCGCGCCGGAAGAGGCGTTGATGGCCGTGCATGAGGCGCACGCGCGGGGCGTGACGCACATCATCGTCAAGAACGCGATGGGAATGTTCACGCACATGACGATTCCGCAGATGCAGGAGGCGGCGCGCGACGGAGCTTATCTCGAATTTGCGTACAACGCGGTGTATGGGTCGAAGCCGCAGCGTCCGATTGCCGTATATGCCGACGGGATGCGCCAGGTGGGGCCGGAGCACTGCATCCTCAGCACGGATTTCGGCTCGCCGCACAAGCCTCCCCCGCCGCTGCACCCGCAGGCGCTGCTGGAATTCATGCAGATGCTGCAGAAGCAGGGATTTTCGGTGGAGGAGATCAACCTGATGGCGAAGACCAATCCGGCGCGCATTCTTGGGCTGGAGCCGTAGACCTTTTGTGGCGACTGGCTTAATTGTGCCTCAGCGGCTGGAAGGCTCGCGGGAACAACGCCGCGAGAGGAAGGCGCTGCGCGCCAAGATTGATGTCGTGTCTAAAGCCACGACGTACAAAGCTTCTCATGCCGCAGGCTACGATGCGACGCGCCTGTTGCTACACAGACTCCACACCGGCGGCTAGGCTTTGGCGGCGTACTTTTTGCGGACTGCGGCTAGGCCCTGCCAGTCTTCGAGGTTCTGATCGGGCTTCTCCTCGGCGTACTTTGTGTAGAAGGCTACGCCGACGGGGTCTTCCATGACGTCCACCTGCACGCCCTTTTTGCGGAGCATGTCTTCGTTTCCAGAGCCGTTGGTGGCGTCGCCTATTACCAGGCGCTGAAATTGCAGGGTGTGGATTAGGGCCGCGCAGATGTCACAGGGGCTGAGCGTGGTGAACATCGTCGTCTGGCTGAAATCCAGGCGGCCGGCGTCGCGGGCGGCGGAGGTTTCGCCGTGATTGTAGGGATGGCTCTCCTGTACGAGGGTGTTGTGGCCTTTGCCGACGATGCGGCGGGTGGCGTTGTCGATGATTACGCCGCCGATGGGCGAGCCGCCTTCTTCGTAGCCCTTCATGGCCAGCAGGACGCCTATGCGCATGAAGTCCTTGTCGGTGAGCTTCTGGAAGAAGGCATCTTCGACTAGCTTCGGGAGGCTTTTGGTCGGCAGGTACGCGATGGCGTTGAGCACTTCTTCGGTGACCGGGGTGTCTTTGGTGATGTAGGGCTTCATGTTGGCTCCTTTTGTTATTCGAAACGAGTTCATTCAATCACGGTGCGCGCCCTTTTTGCTAGGCGTCGCTGGAAACCTCTTCGCTCGCAGCGGACCTGGCGGGCGGCCTGAATGCAAACCACAAAAGTACGGCCGCCATGTATGCGAGATAAATGTAAGGCAGCTTGCCGTAGGGGCCTTCCGGCACGGGATACAGATTGGCTACCGTCGCAAGCAGCATCGCTATGAAGCCGAGCACCGGAATGACTTTCGCCGCCAGGTTGACGACGCCGTGATGGTCGCGCAGGTAGCGCGGGAGTGCGATGCAGACTAGTCCATAGGCGACCATGAAGCCGTAGGTGGCTAGCGAACCCATCCAGCCGTAGACGTCGAGGCCGCTGTTGCCGCGGGCCGCCAGAGTGGCTACCGGAACGAATGCGGCGAGGCCGGTGACGGCGATGGCTACGCCGGGAGTTTCGTTGCGCGCGTGCGTGGCGCGAAGGCCGCTGTGCGCGAGGCCGTTGTGGGCCATCAGCAGCAGGACGCGGGCGGCGGCACTGATGCAGGCCAGTACTCCGGCGAAGAGGCTCACGAGCACGCCGATATCGATCAGCAGTCCCAGTGCCGGCAGGCCGCCGACGCCGGCCAGCACGTGGAGCGGCGCGTCGGCGGTGGCAAGGTTCTGGCCGGCCATGCTGACACCTAGCACCTCCGCGTAGGCGCAGATCGTGAAGAAAGCGCCGCCGAGAATCGCGCTTTGGATCACGGCTCGGGGAATGGTGCGGAGGGGGTCGCGTGCTTCCGCGCCCATGGTGGTGGCGCTCTCAAATCCTGTGAAGCTGAAGACCGCTAGCACGAGTCCCAGGCGGAAGCCGCTACCGTTGACTCCTCGCAGATGGAGCTGCGCCAGGTCAGGATGGAGCCCATGGCGCACGAGCACGAGCGCGATGACTGCGACTATGAGCGCTACCGATGCCGCCTCGAAGGAGAGCATCAGGCGGGCGGAGATTTTCACGTCGCGCCAGGCAAACCACATGGGGACGATGGAGACCAGCGCCGCGAGAAACACGTTGAAGGCGAAGTGGTTGGTGGCGTCGCGCAGCATCACCGCGGCGAAGTGGTAGAAGCCGCCCATGCAGCAGGCGCCGCCGCAGACGTAGGCGAGCAGGAGGCTCCAGGCAGCGGTGGCGCCGAGCCAGGGCGGGAGGATCATTGTGGCGTAGGAATAGAGCGAGCCGGGCGAGGAGGAATAGCGCGCGAAGCGTCCTACGCACCAGGCGACCAGGAGGACGGCGGCGGTCGCCAGCACATATGCTAGCCAGGTGCCGTTACCCGCGAGGGCGCAAACAAGGGGGATTGTGGCGACTGGAGAGGTGGTGGGCGCGATCGTGGAGATCGATTGCGCCAGCGTTTCCATCGGCGAAAGGACGGCTCGCCGCAGGCCATAACCGGCGGCGTTTGCGCCGACGCCGAGGGGCGCTGCTATCGCGCCGGTAGAAGCGGTGTCACCAGGCTGCGCTGGTGTTGCCATGACGAAACATACAGGTTTCGGGCGGTGGGGACAAGATGGGAGTCGTGCCGTGGGTCAATTCGATGATCCGGCTGGCGGCGGTGGCTATGGAACGATGGTCAGGGTCAGAGTGTTGGAGAAGACTGATGTCTTGGTGTTTTCGTCGTAGCGACCAACGTCCAAAGTGTACACGCCGGGTTCGGTGAGCTCGTAGAGCCGCGTGAGATCGATTGGAGCAGAAAAGGATTCACCCGGTGCAACAGTACCCACGATCGAACTGGTCGCCGCAACTTCCGAAGGGTCGTTTGGCCTCTGTCTGCTCGTAATTTTCCGGTGAAAAAATGTAGTCTCCACTTCCCGGCCATCCTTTCTGAGGAAGAAATTGAAGTTCCGATATGCAGGGTCGTACCTTTCAGTTCTCCAGTAGATTTCCTTGCCGCTGACGTTCTTGACCGTGACGGAAATGTTGATGGGCATTCCTAACCTGATAGGGTCAGCTGGCGGAGTGACTGCAATCGAGAATTCCGGTTCGATGTTCAGGATCAGAGTGTTGGAGTGAACTGCTGTCTTGGTA
>JBEKTG010000209.1:0-6267 GCA_049516275.1 Candidatus Acidiferrales bacterium | reverse complement strand
TGTAGTTTCAAGCCTCAACTTCGAAAACTCCCTGTGGCTTCAGCTCCTGCAAAAACGTTTTCGTTTGCGCCAGATCGAATTTTTTGTCGCGCGACTTGATGCACAAGAAGAAACGGTCGGTTGACGCGCGATCGAAATTCGGAACGTTGAAAACCGGGTGATACGGCCGCGGCAGGCCGTTCATGATGATCATCCCGAATACGGCGAATGTCGCCGCGCCCAGAATCGTCAGCTCGTAGGTGATGGGAATCCAGGCCGGCCAGCTGTTGAGCGGCTTGCCGCCGATATTGAGCGGCAGGCTGATCACGTTCGCATACCAGCACATAAAGAATCCGCTGCAGCCGCCGAGAAAGCCGCCGGTGAAGACCACCATCGGCAGGCTGGTCCATTCAAAGCCGATCGCCTCCGCCAGACCTTCCACGGGTATGGGCGTGAAGGCATCAATGCGACGGTAGCCCGCCGCGTGCGTTCGCAGCGCCGCCTGGAGCACCTGCTCGGGCGTCTCGAATTCGGCCATCAATCCGTAGATCGGCTCTTTCTTCGCCATGGACAAATTATCCGTGAATCTCCGGGTTCGGGTTGCGCACGCGCGCCAGATACGTGGTGCGCGGGCGCGTGTTCAAATCCACCAACAATCCGTAGTTGCGCGTCTGGGCCTTGAGCTTCGAAACGCGGCTGGCGGGGTCGTTGATATCGCCGAAAACGATCGCTTCCGCCGGGCAGGCCTGCTGGCAAGCGGTAACGATCTCGCCGTCGTGAATGGTGCGGCCTTCCACTTCGGTGCGAATCTTTGCCGCGTTGATCCGCTGCACGCAGTAGGTGCACTTTTCCATGACTCCGCGAGTGCGCACGGTGACGTTCGGGTTGCGCACGCCGAACAGGCTCGGGGTGGTGTAATCCGCGTAAAGATAGAAGTTGAACCGGCGCACCTTGTACGGGCAGTTGTTCGAGCAATAGCGCGTGCCGACGCAGCGGTTGTACGTCATGTCATTCAGCCCTTCGGGGCTGTGCGTGGTGGCGCCCACCGGGCAGACATATTCGCAAGGAGCGTTTTCGCACTGCATGCACGGCAGAGGCTCGTAGTAAACCTCGGGATTATCGAGGCCGCCGCGGAAGTACGTGTCGATGCGGATCCAGTGCATGGAGCGGCCGCGGGCCACCTGATCCTTGCCGACCACGGAGATGTTATTTTCGGACTGGCAGGCGACCACGCAGGCGTTGCAGCCGACGCAGCGGTTCAAATCGATGGACATGCCCCAAGCATAACCGTCGTACTTGAAGTTGGGATAAAGCGACGGCCCGTGATAATCGACCTGATTCGATTCGTTCTGCGCGAAGGCCGGATTCTTGCGGAAATCTTCGAGGTTCCCGATCTGCACCAAGTCGCGGCGGAAGGCCGTGTCGCTTGCGAAATCGGTCTGCTCGGAGGGATGGCCCTCGAAATCGATGTTGTATTGATGCTGGACGGACGCGAAGTCGTAGGTTGTGCCGGTCTTCGCCATTTGCAGCCCCAAAGCGATCCACGGGGCTGACGATGTGCGCAAGAGATTCGCGTTGAAACCCGGGCCGGTGCCGATTTTCCCGCCATTAGAACGGCCGTAACCGAGATGAACGGTCACGGAATTGTCCGCATGCCCCGGCACAACAAACACGCCGGCTTTTGCTTCGCGGCCGGCGAGCTGCAGGGTCATGTAGTCGCCCGAGGTAAGCCCCATCTGCTGTGCCGTGGCCGGGCTGATCATCGCGGCGTTGTCCCAGGTAAGCCGCGTCACCGGCTTGGGAGTCTCCTGAAGCCAGCTGTTGTTCGCGTATTCCCCATCGCCGATGGTTGGATCGGGGCGGAACACGATCTCCAATCCAGTCGCGCTGGCTGCGGCGCTGGTGGACTGCTGAACGAAATCGGAACGCAGCGCCGCGGAGGACGCCGGCAAGGCGGTTGCGGACATGACTCCATCATGCAGCGACGTTTCCCAGAACGCTTCGAAGGCTGGACCCTTTTCGGGCCGCTGGCTCTGCCAGTACTCGCGAATCAGCGTGTGCGCGGATTTGTCGGCATCGCCGGTGAGCAGCGCCAGAATTTCGTGAGCCGAATGGCCGTCATAGAGAGGAGCAATCAAAGGTTGCGTAATGGCGACCGAACCATCGTAGGCGCGACCGTCGCTCCAGGATTCCAGGTAATGCGCCGCGGGCGCATGCCAGTGGCAGAGCAGGCCCGTTTCATCGTTCAGGAGGCCCGAGTAAACGCGGGTTTTCGCCTTAAGGATGGCGGCTCCAAAATTCAAATCCGCGGGTGCCGTGTAGACCGGATTCACGCCAAGAATGAGCAGTAATTCAACTTTGCCGACGTTCAGGTCGTTCACGAGATCCCGAATCGAATCGATCTGATTCACGGGATTTACTTCGATCGATTCGGTATACACAACCGTCTTGCCGACATTGCCGAGCGCGGCATTCATCGCGTGCGCCAGGGCATGAACGAAGGGCGGCTGGTACTCGCCGGGGACCACGACGGAAGTCCCGCGATGCGCGGAAAGGTCGCGACCCACGGCAGCGACGAAATCCGCCGGAACTTTCCCGCTTGCGGACGCGCCGCCGGGAACGGAAACACCTACCGCCGCGGCGAGCTGCCTCGCGAAGCTCTCTATTTCGCTGGCTCGAAGAGGCAGACGGTGATCGGCCATCGTGCCGGTGCTCGTGGGCATCGGCTCGACCACATATAAACGATTCAAATTCGACGAAGGCCCTGCTGCGAGATCCCGCCGCGAGGAAAAATCTCTCGTGTAACGCGTGTGCCCGGCGCCCGTCGTCAAGAAGTCTGCATCGAGAGAGACGATCACGTCTGCCTGTTCAAAATGATAAACAGGGCTCATAGGCTTGCCAAAAGCCAGGCGCGTGCCTTCGCGAACCGAGTCGCCTCCGGAGGGTTCGTACTGATGCCATTTCGCTTCCGGAAACTGCTTCAGCAGCTTGTTGAGCTGCGCTCCCAGCGTGGGTGAAGTAACGGTGCCGGTAAGAATCCGCATTCCCGTGCCGCGGGTGCCGTTATTCACGCGCGCATCGCCCATAGCGTTCGCGAATTCGTTCCAGTTGCTCAAGGAACCTTCATAGAGCACGTTCCGCAGGCGATCGGGGTCGTACAGATTGAGGATCGACGCCTGCATGAACACATCCGTGCCGCCTTTGCTGCCCGGATGCTCCGAATTGCCTTCAATCTTCGTGGGACGCCCCATGTGGCTCTCCACCAGAAGACCGGTGGCGACGCCGGCTTGCGGCATGGAGGTCGCGTAGAACAGAGGCCGGCCAGGGATAATTTCCTCCGGGGGCCGCACGTAGGGGACAATCTTTTCTGTCGGGAGCTTCGTGCAGGCGCTCAGGCCGGCCATGGCCGCCGACGCCGCCATCAGCTTCATCACGTCCCGGCGATTGATGTCCAGGTGCTCGTTCGAGAGCTTCTCCGGGAGTTCATCGGAGGCTTCGTCCGAGGCTTTTTCGGAGACTTTTCCGCCATTGGCGGGAAACTCGTTCACCAGGAAATTGCGATACTCCTTGGTGCCGGACAATTCCTCGATGCTCTGCCAAAGGCGCTTCCCGCCTTCACGATCGAGCGTGGCCCGCGCCGCCGCGAGGTCGATTGGGAGCTTGGGTATGAAGTCTTGACTCATCGTCTCGTTTTCACCGGTGACACGTCGAGCAGTGCTGCAAACTCTGAATTTTGTATTCCTTCACCAGCCGCCGCCCGAGTTCCATCTGGTTGGAAGGCACCTTATAAAAGGGATTGAACACTTCCGATTTGGGGCGAACGTATTTTTCGGGCTGGCGATGGCATTCCAGGCACCACGACATGTACAGCGTGCCGGCGCGATAGGTCAGCGGCATCTCCGCAATCGGACCGTGGCACGTCGTGCATCCGATGCCCTTCGCCACGTGAATGCTGTGGTCGAAGTAGACGAAATCGGGAAGCGCGTTGACGCGCGTCCATTCGAGGGACTGGTCCGTGCGATAGCTGGCGCGAACCGGTTCGAGCATTTCGGCGTTTGTCCAGATCTGCGAATGGCACGTCATGCAAGTTTGCGTGGGAGGAATACCCGCAAACGACGATTTCTCCACCGACGTGTGGCAATAGCGGCAATCGATTCCCAGCTCGCCGGCGTGGTGGCGGTGACTGAAGGGCACCGGTTGCTGCTTGGCCACTTCCTGGTCGGTGTACCACGGCGAAAGCGTTATTTCCCAGAGCACGAAGCCGAGCAAGCCGATCAGCACAACCGCGCCGATAATGCTGGCCCGCGACAGATAGTTTGCGCTGCGATGGAATATCTGTGGCATCGATTTTCTTAACGGCTCTCGCTAAACATGCAGTTTCTCTTCGTCGGTCTGATGCACCAGCGATCTCACTTCCACCATGGAAATCATGGGGAGGAAGCGGATGAACAGATAGAACAACACAAAGAACAAACCAAAGGAGCCGGCCAGCGTCGCCCAATCCCAGCGCGTCGGGTAGTACATGTCCCACTTGGACGGAAGGAATTCACGATGCAGGCTCATCGCGATGATCACGAAGCGCTCAAGCCACATCCCCACGTTGATCACCAGGGCGATCAGGAACAGCGCGACGGGGCTTCGGCGAATCTTCCGCGCCCAGAGTACCTGAGGAATGATCAGGTTGCAGGAAATCAAGCCCCAGTACACGACCTTGTAGGGGCCCGTCATGCGGTTGAGCAGCATGAATTTCTCGTACTGGCTGCCGCTGTAAAACGACATGAAGGCCTCAAAGATGTAGGCGTACGCGACGATCATGCCGGTCGCCAACGTCACCTTCGCCATGATGTCCAGGTGCCGGATCGTGACCAACTCTTCGAGGTGGTAATACTTGCGCAACGGAATGGCGAGGGTTAAAACCATCGCAAATCCCGAATAAATAGCGCCGGCAACGAAATAGGGCGGGAAAATCGTGCTGTGCCATCCCGGAACGATGGCGATCGTGAAATCGAAGCTCACGACAGTGTGAACCGAGACTACTAGTGGTGTAGCGATGCCTGCGAGAAGCAGCGACGCGAATTCATAGCGCGACCAGTGGACCGCGGAGCCCCGCCAGCCCATCGCCAGCGCACCGTAGATCACCTGCGAGACCTTGCTTTTGGCTCGGTCACGCAGTGTTGCGAGATCGGGGATCAGGCCTACAAACCAGAACAAGAGAGAAACAGTAAAGTAGGTAGATACGGCGAACACGTCCCAAACAAGCGGGCTGCGAAACTGCGGCCACAGCCACATGGGGTTGGGATAGGGCATCATGTAGTAGAACATCCACGGACGCCCCATATGCAGCAAGGGGAACATGCCCGCGCACATGACGGCAAAAATCGTCATCGCTTCGGCAAAGCGGTTAATCGAAGTGCGCCAGCGCTGGTGCATCAGGAGAAGGAAGGCGGAGATCAGCGTTCCGGCGTGGCCGATTCCAGTCCACCAGACGAAGTTGGTGATTGCGAAGGCCCACGCGACAGGAACGTTGATTCCCCAGATTCCCACACCAAAAGCGAACAGATAGGTGATTACGAGGTTCAGAAGGAGCAACAGGAGAACGCCAACGGTGAAGCCGCCGAGCCATCCCTTCGTCATCCCCGGCGTGAGGACGATCGAACTGATTTTGTCGGTAACGCTTGTTAGCGTCTGACCCGGAGCAATAATCGGGTCGGGATCGGCCACCACTATATTTTTGTGAGAACCCTCAGGATCCACGCAATGTCCCCAGCATGATCGACCAGCGAATTACATGTGAAGCAGATTCGGAATCATCGACCCCACGCCCGGTGTCGTTTGATGATTCACGATCAGAATGTCCCCTGCCCTGTATCAGTGCGTACCGTTTCTCCTGCGTGCCTGACATTCACTTCCCTGTTAGCGCAGCAGGCTCATTTAGGACGGGATAGAATAAAACCGGAACCACGGATACGCAAGATCAAATCGAAAAAATCTTTGTTTAACTCGTGGGCTAAAACGAAGCGGATTTTTAATGAAATCCTAATCTTCGTCCGTCCAGATTCGAGGAACTCGCATTTTCTAGGGCATCTTTACCGCCAAAGGCGACGAATACCGGCTTGTGAGTATCGCCTGCGACAGCACCGCAGAACGGCGGACTCCATCACGCTGTAGCAACTTAAGACATCGACACAGGAAGACCAGAAACTGCCAGCAAACCCGATTGCTAGAATTGATCCATGCCCTTTTCAATCCCGTGCGCAGTTCTTCTCCTGATTGTGGCGTCCTCTGCCG
>JBEKTG010000208.1:0-6267 GCA_049516275.1 Candidatus Acidiferrales bacterium | reverse complement strand
TGCTGGCCCTTCCCGTCCTGGCCTGTGGCATCGCTCACCCAGATGTTGTCGTCCTTGTCTACAAAGAGGGAATGAGGAAAGATGAACATCCCGGCGCCGAAGCTGGTTAGCAGGCGGCCCGACGGATCGAACTCAAGAATGGGAGATTCGTCGCTGCCCGCACAACTATTTGCGGAGCATCGCTCGAATATCCAGATATCTCCCTTGCTGTCGACCGAAATCCCGGCCGCCGATCCCCAGACCCTACCCTCCGGCAGCTTGGCCCAGCGCTCAATCGTTTTCGCATAGGGGTCGGGCAAGGAATCAGGTGCGGACTGTGCGGCGGCCCTGCCAACAAAGGCGAGCGAGAGAAGCAGGATCGCGATTCGTAAGTCTGTAGCTCTATTCAGCACGAAATCTCCCCTGATAGCGTTTCGGTCTTACTTACCCGGCCATTCCGGAAAAGTGGCGGAAGCGGAGATCAACCTCCCCGAATGTCAAGGAGCCGAGTTGGCTCGGCATGGCGTGGGATTCCATTTGGCGGCGTTCGGCTCGAGCTTGTACTGCTCGCTGGTGATGAACTCATCGCTGAGATATTTCGGGTCATCCACAACCGTGGTGAGGATCAGGTAGGAACTGCCGTCGTGTTCGACGCGATCGAAGTATTCGATGAGCACGGCATCTGCGCTATAGGGAACGCCGTTCTTGCGCAGGTAGCCGGGACGCATGTGGGTGGTGACAACGTGGAGAGTCCCACCCTTCCCCGGCACCAGGCCTCCAAACTGCCGGCCGTATCCGGCGTTCTGCACCTGCTTTCCCCACTCGGCCACAGAGTCGCCTTGCCACTGAGGCTCGCCGCCCTGCCACTTGGAGCCGTCAAAGTGCAGCAGGCGCTTTTGCATGCCCGCGTCGGTGTCGATTTCCATCGTGTTGTCATCCGCCCAGGTGATGTGCAGCCGCTCCGGAACCCGCATGATCCCGGCCGCTCCGTAGGCCTTGCACTGATTCCCATCCGCCTCGTCTTTCGCCGGATCCCAGGTATTGCCCACTTTTCGCCCTTCCGGATTGAGAGGGACGCTCGCGAAGTCGCCCTTGGCCGGGGTCATCATCCGCCAGCGCCAATCCTCGTCTACGATAGCCACCCAGTAGCCCGTTATATCGATCACAGCCTCGGCCTTGCCGGTGATGGGAGGCTTGCTCTGCGCGGCCGGGCCTTGCGCGGCAACTCTTCCAGCCAGTATGAAACCAGCAAGCAGCAGGGCTGCAACCGCAGCCAGCAACCATGCCGTGCGCGTCTGGAATCCTCGTTCACTCATTACCTTTTCCTCCCGCATGCTCGCCATACCTCATCGTCTCTCATCGGGCTTCATTGCCCCTGCTTGGTCTTGCCCTTGCTTAAATCGCGGTAGATGGTTTCCACGAAGGTCTGTGTCGCCGGCGACTTGTCTCCGCCGCCATACAGGGTATCGAAACCAAGGGCGGGCTTCGCCGCCTTCACCTGCTCCAGAGTCATGCCCTTGTTCAGGAGGTCCTGGATGCGGTCGCGGATGATCGTCACCATATCGCGGTAGTTCACAATGTCGGTCCGGTCGCAAAGCCGGCCGTGCCCCGGAATCACATAGGTGCCAGCCTCTTCGCCGAACTTCGTGATCAGCAGATCGTCCACGATGTGATTCAAGGCATCGATCGTCCCGTTGATGCTGCCGCCCCGGGCCAGGTCGATGATCGGGAAACGCTCCGGATCGAAAATAGCTCCCGTAGTCACCACATCCGATCTGCGAAAAAAGACGATGCTGTCGCCGTCGGTATGCGCCGCAGGCATGTGCTCGATAATCACTCCTTCGTTGTTGAACAGCCTCCAGTCGGGAGTGTCGTACGTATCGCTCGGCCAGAGTTCTTCCGATATGACAGGGGTTTTCCCGGAAGGCACGCTCATGCGTTTCAGCACGTCGATATACGCCATCACCGACGCTCCCGTTCTTTCGCCCGAAGTGCCCGCTTGGACGTAAGGAGCGAACGATCCCCCCTCGCCCACGTCGTGATTGCCGCCGATTACATCTTCATCCCCGCTGGTATCGACGATGTAGGAAACAGGTTTGTCCGATATGGTTCGAATGGCCGCGAGGACGTCTTTGCCTCTCCCGGTCGCCCCAGTATTCACGACCAGAAGAGCTTCCTCGCCCACCTGGACGGTGATGTTGGCGCCCGCGCCGACGATCATGTACACGTTGCCTTGAACCGGAAATGCCTCGATCTTTCCGTCCTTAGCCTTGGCCGAGCTCGTTTGCGCATGGCTGCGGGTTGGCGATCCGAGGAGGGCAACGGCGGCCAACATGAGTAGCGACAATATCCTCAAAGGAGTGGGTGTCTTCATCATTGGTTCTCCGCGCTCTCTTGGAACTTAGGTGGCGGGGGCATCTTCGCCATCTTCAATATATATTCGGGATACATGGTCTCAGCACCGCCGCGCGCCGCCTCTACCGGTATTCCATACTTGGCCGGGTACTGCGCCAGCCACTGGTTCGTTCCGGGCAAGTGGTGCGCGACATACCCTCGCGGATGCGGCACCTCCTGGCTCGGTATGCAGTTCATCGGAGCGAAGGAAACGGCCGGGTTGGCAATCCAGTTCGACGTAAGAATGTGGGGCTCGGTCAGATAGATCGGGTCGTCTACGATCGTGGCAATCGTGAAGTAACTCCCGTGACGGATGAAAAATTCCGTCATGGTGGCTTTGTCGCTCCGGGGAAGGCCATTCCTGCGAATCCATCCTTCCTTCATGTGGGTCGTGGTCACTTTCAACATGTCCGCTACCCACTCGCCGGTCGAGAAGCCCTGCCAGGTGTGCGGGGCATATTCAGACGGATGAGCGCGGCCGTCCATGTAAATCGTGCGTTGGGGCAGCATCCACAAAAGCTGGGTGTGCCAGGCCATCACTTTCTGGTCCAGCTGCCGGATATCCGCATAGATCCGCATGCTTCCCGGGCCGCGGACGGCGTAGTCGGAGGGGTGCGGCTCGCACTCGTGCTCGATCATCTCCCACTTCTGTGCGTCCCAGGCGTCGGCCCTGCTGCGCGCCTCATCGTTAATCGGCTCACCCGTGTAATCGCCAATCTCGGGGCCGGGCCCGCGTTCCAGGGCATCCTCGTGCGTTTTCTGAGCCCATCCGCCCGACAAGTCCTCTTGAGCGACTGCGGGGCGAACCAGCAGTCCACCGGCAAGCAACAGCAAGGCCGCCAGCAGATTCACTCGATGAATATTGGCCATCGGATCTTCTCCTCCATCACCCAAATCAGTTCGCGAGCGGGTTGGGCCGCAACTGGAACTTCACCAGGTTGCCCTTTGTTCCCTTGCCGCCTTCCGAGTGCCATATCGCGTTCGGGCCGTAATCGGCATACATCGCTCGCCCTTTCCAGCCCCCGTTCGGATCGTCGATCCGCCCGTCCATTCCGCGCTGGTAGAACCCCATCGGATAGGGCACCCGCAGCACCACCCACTTCCCCGTGCTGGGTATCAGCGCGACCAAGGAGTCTGAGCCAGTTCCATCGGCTACCGGGATATCGTTGCCCAAGCCCAGCGTGTTGAACTTGTCCACCCAGTTATAATAATGATGGTCCACGGCGATGTTGTCGGTGACTCCGCTCTTAAACCGAGGTCCCGGTGACGGGTAGAACGTCCACCCTTCCGGGCAATGCTGTCCGTCGGTTGCGGCCTCTCCTGTGAGCACGGCGCACTTGCTGCGGTCGAAACTGGCCATGTGGCCGCTGCCCAGGGCGGACCAGACGATGCCCTTGCTGTCCACGTCGATCCCGCGCGGCGAAAACGCCACCACTCCAGCGGGCGCCTTCGGGTTCTGGAAGGGTGGTTCGTAGACTTCGGTGGCGCAGGTCTTCGGATCTATGCGGAACATCTGGCCTGGAACGCCCGCCCGCGCACCCCACACGCTGCCATCCACCGGATTGGGGGCCACGCTGTAAACCCCGCGCATGTTGATCTTCTTGTCGATTCCTTCGTCGTATTTGCCATTCCCATTAATGTCGAAATATCCGCCGCACCAGCCCTGCGCGGCCTGCTCGTCCCCGGTCTCATCGAGCACGCGCGTTTTCACCCAGCCGATCGTGCCGCTGCCGATGCCGTCGACATAGACAGTCTCATCTTTGTCGTCCGCGAACACCACGTGATGCGCCTCAAAGCAAGTGTTCACGAGCTTGAACGTTTTTGTCTTGGGATCGTAGACGGCCAATTCCCGGCGATTCTCGCTGATCGGATAATTCTTCGCGTACGGGTTGTCGGAGCCTTCCTTGCAATAGGCCGGCTGGTTTTCGTTGCGCCGGCTTCTGGCCGAAATCCAGACGCGTCCCTTGGTGTCCATCGCCATGGCCGCCGGATCGGCTGGATCGTTCCAGTACAGCTCTTTGCCCCAATAGGGCGATGGCTGCGGCATGGTCTGATCCTTGTTGGGCGGGACGCTTGGATCGGCCAGAGGTATCCTGGTCTCGGATGCCGTATTCTTCACTGGATCGATGATCAAAAACCCATCGTTACCCCAATCGGCACCGTAGATGGGGCCATACGCATTGGCAGTGGGATGCCGCCAGTCGGTGGAAACCTCATCATGGACGAAGCTGGCCGGGCCGCCCCACTCCCACAGAGTAAGCACGACGTTGCGCTCGACTCCCTGCGGACGCGGTGGCGCCTGCGGCACTTCACCGGCGGCGATTCGATTCGTCCAGTCCGCATACATAGCGAGCGCGCGGTCGCGGCCGAAACTATTCATCGTCGCGGTCATGCCCGCGCCGTCCTGCCCGACCTGAACGCGGTGGTCCCACGCCAGAGAGGGCGAATCGAATTGCCCTAGAGCCGGCTCAAGCTCGCGCGTGGCTTTGTCCCCAAGCTGGTGACATACTTCGCAGCCCGTCTTCATCTGCTGGAGCCATTGCGCCTGCGTCTTCATGGTGACTGCAATACCATTTCCCTGCGGGCCCGTGCCGGGAAAGTTCTCTTTCGAGGGAACATTGATCAGCGAATACCAATAATCTGCTGGATAATACTGCGCCGCTGCCCGCGCGCTGGGCGCGATCACCGCGGTCAACGCCAGCCGCTTTCCCGGACCGCTTTCCACCGGCTTCGAATCCACCAGGCCGTACCCTCTTACCCATATCTTGTAATTCGCCATCGGCAAATCGGGGAGCAGGTAGCGGCCGCGCTCGTCGGTCACTACGATCTTGCGGAACTTCGTCTGCGTATCGGTGGTTTCGGCGATCACCCACACGCCGGCTTCGGGCCCTTTCGAGCTGGTGACCACACCGCCGATATTGTCCGCGCCGACCTTCACGCGATTGGCAGCAGTTTGCGCGGCCGCCTTAGCGGCTTCGGCGCGAGCCTCTGTCCGCACAATTGCGAAGCCCCATACCACACTCGCAACCGCCAGAGCTGTCACCGGAACTAGAATCGACTTCCTCTTCGACATGGCTCCCCCTCGCACCGGCGAATTCCCCTGCCGGCAGGTTATGAGCGGATCTTCGATCACTGCACGGGATTACTGTACGCGCTTACTGTACGACTCCCTGCCACTTCCAGCCGTCCGATGGACGCGTGATGCTCTTGATGCGCATCCGATGTTCGGAAGGATCCCGAGCCGGGTTGCCCGTGACAATTACATGATCGCCAATCCTGAGCTGATCCTTGGTCACGTGATCTTGACTCAGCTGCGCGGCGCCTCCCCACTCGAGAGCCCATGTCTGCACCTGACCCTTCGGGTCGGTAGCTTCGATCTTCACGAATGAGTGTGGATTTCGATACAGGAACTCCACCATGGTTCCGTCTACAGTTGCCGTTTGGTCGACAATGTAGGTCGCCGCAAAAGAATGGTGCGCGTACGCCCGGCCACCCAACAGCACCAGCGAAATCGCCACGGCGAGACCAGCCACCTTGTATTTCATAGTCAGCTCCTGAATGGACCCCACGCTGCTAACTCAGACGAACGCGACAAGTTTTAAGTTACATCCTGCTTCTAAAATTGATACTTCAGCGCAAATTGGACCAACCGCGGGTTTACCGACGTGCTCGAAATCACCCCGAAGGTTGACGGCTTCGAAAAATCGATGTTTCCCAAACCGGCGGTTACCTGGGCCGGCACGTTGAACTGCGCGTGGTTGAACGCGTTGAAAAATTCCGCGCGGAACTGCAGCGTGGCATTCTCCCGCAGGCCCCCAACCGTAGTCGTCTTCACCACAGACGCATCCCAGTTGAATTGCCCCGGGCCGAGAATAACGCCCACGCCGCTATTGC
>JBEKTG010000207.1:0-6310 GCA_049516275.1 Candidatus Acidiferrales bacterium | reverse complement strand
GACCCCTATGCCCGCACGAAGAAGTTCTGCGAACACATGGTGCGGCAGTTGCTCCCCGATGTGCGCCGCACGATTTTTCGCCCCAGCATCGTGCTGGGCGATAGCCGCCGCGCCGAGACCAATCAGTTCGACATGGTACGCGCCTTCGTGTTTCTTGCCGGGCTCCCGGCGCTTCCTTTTCGTCCCACGGACCGCATCGATATAGTCCCGGTCGATTTCGTCGCGAGTGCGGTGGCCACGCTGCACCAGAAAGAAAATCCCGCGCACGAAATCTACCACCTGTCCTCGGGTGTCGGCTCGGAGACGTTCGTGCAATTGACGGATGCGCTTTCCAAAGCCCAAGGCAAGCGCGGTCCGGTCTACGTGCCGAGCCTCGAAGGTCCTTCCTCGAAAATGGTGAATGCGCTCGCCGGCCGTGCAGGGAAAGTCGGCGGGCTTGCCAGGCTGCTGAAAGTGTTCTTGCCCTATCTCGTTTGGAACACGGTTTTCGACAACACGCGCGCCGTCGCCGAAATGGGACGCCGGCCGATTCCTTTTTCCGAGTATTGCTACCCTCTGTTGCGCTTTACCCGCGAGAACAATTTCGAATATAAGTATCTCGGCTGGCCCGCCGCTTCTGCGACGGCGCCGGCTTTAAGTCCGGATTCACACCAATGATGGACTCCATCCTCGCGGCCTGGGTAAGCGGCCTGATCGAGCTCAACAAGTTCGAATGGATGCTCGGTGCGGGTGAGCCCTGGAAGCCGGGCCATCCGCTGAAGCTTCTGTTTGCCGGTTACAATGGCACGCGCAACACCGGTTCCGACGTCCGCGTCGAGGAAATGCTGCGGCAGGTCCGGCGCGTGCTGGGCGCTGAAAACATCGATCTAAGCGTCATGACGCAGAATTTCGATCTGACGCGCGGCTATTTCGGCGACGCGCGGCAAGTCCATCTGCCCGACGTCTTTCCGCCGTTCCTGCATTCCGAGATCAGGAAGAACGACGGCGTAGTCACGTGCGAAGGCTCGATGTTCAAGAGCAAATTCAGCAATGCCCTCACCACCATGTTCATCGGCGCGCTGGGGATTGCGTCCGCGCAGAATAAACTCAGTGTCGCCTATGGGGCCGAAGCGGGCGCCATGGACCCGCTGCTGCAAAGCATGTGCAAGCGGTATTGCGGCGATTCTCTCGTGATTACGCGGAATGTCGAGTCCCAGGAAGTCTTGGGCAAGCTGGGCGTCCCAACGGAACTCGGCACCGATACCGCCTGGACGTTCGAGCCTCTCGGGCCTGACTATGGACGAAAGGCCCTGCGCGACGCCGGCTGGGATGGTGTGACGCCCATCCTCGCAGTTTGCCCCATCAATCCGTTCTGGTGGCCGGTGAGCCCGTCAATCGCGAAGTGGGTCGCCCATGCCGTCGCGGGTGCCTATAAGAAAAGTCATTACCGCACGATGTATTTTCACCGCTCGGGCCGCGATGTGGATTCCGCTTACGATAAGTACCTCTCCGCAATGGCCGCCGGTGTTCAGAAGTTCGCGCAGACGCGAAAGGTTTTTCCCGTCCTCGTAGCGATGGAGATGCTCGATCGCGATGCGTGCGAACGCATGGCGGCGAAGATAGGCGGCGCCCCGATTTTCTCCTCCGACCGCTTGAACATGTATGAAATTGTGAGCATCCTGCGCGCGTGCCACCGCATGTTGTCCTCCCGTTACCACGCGATAGTCACTTCCATGCCCGCAGGCGTGCCGTCAGCCGGCGTGACGATGGACGAGCGCATCCGCAACCTGATGCGCGAACGCGGGCACGAGCACCTTTTCGCCTCCGTCGACGATCCCGACTTGACCGATCGGATCGTCTCGGCGCTGGGCGCCCTGGATAAACAAGAGGAAGAGGTTCGCGACGCCATGAAAAGGACCGTCGCGCGCAACCTGCAAACCATGGCGCGCATGGGCATCTACCTCGAAGAGCAGGTGGCGCGCCGCTACCCCGAATTTCCCGTGCGCCGCGGAGTGCTCGGCTGGGAGCAGTATTTGCCTCCGCTCAGTCCTTTGCTGAATGAGCTGCTCGAAGCGCACAGCGGAGTTCTCGTCTCGTGACGTTCCTCGAACACATCATCGCCCGCATCGAGCGGGACGCCGACGGCGTTCTCCTGCGCGAGATACGCGACGGCAAGTTCGTTTCCGTCACCGGCGCCGAACTCCTGGCGCTGGTTTTCCAGGCGCGGCTCTTCCTCTCGAAGCTGGGCCTGAAGCCCGGAGACCGCGTCGCCGTGGTAGCGCCCAACAGCATTCGCTGGGTAGCGCTCGATCTGGCGTTGATGTCGGAAGGCGTGATCGTGGTGCCTCTGTACGCCCGCCAGGCGCCCGCCGAACTCGCCGCCATGATGAAGGATGCCACGCCTTCGGCAATTGCCTGCTCGGATGAGGCGCTTTCCGCCGAGCTTCGAACGCGCTGGCCCGAAGCGCCCGAAATCATATCGATGGAGCGCATTTTCGCGGGCCCTGCGGGGATCAAATCGGCGGCCTTCCAGCACGCCGATAGCGATCCGGTGACCATCATCTACACGTCGGGGACCTCCGGCGAACCGAAAGGCGTCGTGCTGACCGCCGGGAACGTCAGCCACATGCTCGGTTGCACCAACGCCCGCCTGGACGTGCTGATGGCTGGGCACGCCGAATTCGACAACGTGTTTCATTACACGCCGTTCTGCTTCGCCGCTTCCTGGATAGCGCTTCTCACATTCCTGTCCCGCGATAGCGTGGTCACTCTCTCGACCGACCTCGCCAAGCTATCGGACGAACTGAAGCTGGCCGCTCCGGATTATTTCCTGAATGTCCCGACGCTCCTCGAACGCGTGCGCGCGAAAGTCACCGAGAGCATTCAAAAGCGCGGAGGAATCACCGCCGCGATTTTCCGCCGCGCGCAGAAGACCTTCCTGAACGCGCAGGATGGCGAAAGCTCGTCAACCTCGTCAATGGATCGCCTTTGCCTTTCCATTGCCAGCAAGATGATGTTCCCGAAGATACGCAAAAACATCGGCCCCAACCTGAAAGCCCTGATCTGCGGCTCGGCCCCGCTCGCCGTGGAAACGCAGCGGTTCTTCATGATGCTGGGCATTCCGGTGCTCCAGGTTTACGGACTCACCGAGACAACGGCCATCTGCACGATGGACGATCCCCGCCACTTCGAGCCGGGGAAAGTGGGCCCCGCGATCCCCGGAGTTGAAATGAAGGTCGCCGACACCGGGGAGATTCTCGTCCGCGGGCCGAACGTTTTCGCCGGATATTGGCAGCGGTCTGCCGAGACTGCGAAGGCCCTAGCGGATGGCTGGTTCCACACGGGCGACCAGGGGGAAGTCGACGCCAACGGCAACTGGTGCATCACCGGCCGCCTCAAGAATCTGATCATTCTCAACTCCGGCCACAACATTGCCCCGGAGCCGATCGAGCAGGCGCTGCAGGGACAATTGCCGGAGGCGCAGCAGGTGGTCTTGGTGGGGAACCAGCGAAGTTTCCTAACGCTGCTTCTCACCACTTCCGGGACAAACGGATTGCACTCGGAGCGCATCCAATCCGCGGTCGATGCCGTGAACGCCAATCTTCCTCACTACAAAAAAATCCGCGCCTTCCATGTCGTTCCGGAGCCTTTCAGCATCGAAAACGGCCTCTTGACGGCCAACGGAAAGCTGAAGCGCGACGCCATCTCATCGCGTTTCTCCGGGGAAATTGAAAATCTGTATCGAAACCAGAAGCAGCCAGCATGAAAACTTTCCAGGGAAAAACGCTGTCGTGGCAATTGCGGGAAGGCGCCATCGAGCTTTCCCTCCACCGCCCGCCGTGCAATGAGATCGGTTCGGAAACGCTAGCCGACCTCGAAAAGTTTATCTCCGAGCTCGAATCGCTCCAACGCGACGCGCACGCCCTGATTATTGCAAGCGCGCGCCCGGAAGGTTTCTGCGCCGGCGCTGATTTGCGCGAGCTCTATCGCGGCCTGGAAGGTTTGAGCGCGGCCAGCCGCCTTTCCGGCGTGCGTGATTTCCTCGAACGCATTCATCGCGTGATGAACACCATCGACGCCGCCCCGTTAACCACCATCGCCGCCGTGCACGGCGTAGTTTTCGGAGGCGGCTTTGAGATGGCCCTCACGTGCGATCTGATCGTCGCCGACAAAATGGCAAGGTTCTGCTTTCCCGAGTTGCGTCTAGGACTGATTCCCGGTTTCGGCGGCATCCCGCGCTTGAAACGAGACGCAGGCAACGCCGTAGTGCGCGATCTGCTCCTGACCGGCCGCAGCATGAACGCCACGAAAGCGCAGTCGGTGGGCATAGTAAGCCAGGTCGCGGGCGAAGGCGATGCCCTCCGCGTAGCCCGCGCCACAGCCGCACAGCTTTCGAAATTTGACCGCGAGACCGCCATCGCCGCCAAGCGATTCATCAAGCCAATCCCGCAAGCAGAGTTGCAGCAGGAAATCGAAATCTTCTGCGAGCTTTTCACCCGCCCAGCCGTCGAGGCCGGCCTGCGCAAGTTCGTAGAAAGCAAGGACGCGCTACCGTATCTACCATAAATATGTGTGTTGTGAATCCCGCGCGTCAACTCGCAAGCAAGGGTGCGTCGAGGGCGCAGTCCCCCCGGGAACGCCAATCTCCCGATTGGCGCTGTTAGAGCATTTGTCCGGCTGCTCGCCGCACAAGCTGGGCGGCTCACCGAATGCGCGCGATTAGAAATTTCCAGAAAATATGGCAAGATACCACCCTATGACCCTGCAAAATACCACCGACGAAGTCCTGCAACTGGCCTCCATCCATTTCAAGGTCCCGCGCGAACAGCTCACCCCCGACGACGATTTTTTCAAGAAGCTCGGAATCAACAGCCTGCAAGCGCTCGACCTGCTGACGCGCATCGAGCAGCATTTCCACATCGAACTGCCCGACTACGAGCTCCAGGGCGTCAGCGACTTCCGCACGCTAGCCGAGCGCATTCAGTCGCGTCTCTGATGCTGAATTCCTGATGCTGGACCTCCGCCAATACAGCTGTCTCGGGGAAGCTCTACGCGACGCGCTCGATCGCTGGCCCGATGAAACTTGCCTGATCGAATCCGACCGCGACAAGGAGAAAGCCCGCTTCACCTACCGCCAGTTCAAGGAAGTCGCCCATCCCCTAGCGCTCGCATTACAGGACGCGGGTCTCCAGAATGGCAGCCGCGGCGCAATCATCATGACCAATCAGTCGAAATGGCTGATTTCCGCCTACGCGATTTTCTTCAGCGGCGGTGTTCTGGTCCCGCTCGATTACAAGCTAACCGCGGCCGAGCAACTGAAGCTACTCGCGCACTCGAAAGCGGAGTTTCTGATCGTGGAACACCATCTCTGGCGCGCGATCGCGAAGGAGCAAAGCTTTCAGGACGTTGCGCCTCGCGTAGTCCTAGTCACAGAAGCACCTCCGAATGCCGACCTCGCCGGAGCAAAGCGCTGGGAAGAATTTCGCGGCGCGGGTGAACCGGCATTTGTCCCGCGCGCCCGGAAAGACATGGCGACGATCGTCTACTCCTCCGGCACAGGCGGGCGTCCCAAGGGCTGCGTCCTCACGCACGAGAATTATCTCGAGCAATGCGCCGCGCTCACCACGCTCTATCCCTTCTGGCCGGGCGTAAGCTACCTGAGCATCTTGCCCACGAATCACGCAATCGATTTCATGGTGGGTTTCATCGGCCCGTTTACATGCGGCGCAACGGTCGTTCATCTGCGCACCTTGCGCCCCGAATACATTCGCGATGCCTTCACCCGCTACAAAATCACCTACATGAGCCTCGTGCCCATGGTTCTGAAAAGCATCGAGCGCGGCCTGCGCCAAAAATTCGAAGCCCTGCCAAAAGGGAAGCGCAAGGTGTTGCACGCCGCCATCGCCGTCAATCGCGCGCTCACGCGCCGCAAACCGCGCCTGAAGATCAGCCGCACGCTCTTAGGTCAGGTTCACGCAGGTTTTGGTGGCGAGTTGCGCGCCCTGTTCGTCGGCGGCGCATTCACCGAACCAAAGACGCTGCAATTCTTCTACGACATGGGCATCCTCGTCGGCAACGGGTACGGCTGCACCGAAGCCGGCACCGTGATCACGGTAAACGATTTCAAGCCCTTCCGGCCGGACACCGTAGGAAAGCCGCTGCCGGGCATCGAAGTCCGCATCGCGAATCCGGACGCCGAAGAAATCGGCGAAGTGGCCGTGCGCGGCAAGACGGTGATGTCCCATTACCTCGACGACCCCGAAATGACCGCCGAAACCATTGTCGACGGATGGCTGATGACCGGCGACCTCGGCCGTCTCGACGCGATGGG
>JBEKTG010000206.1:0-6325 GCA_049516275.1 Candidatus Acidiferrales bacterium | reverse complement strand
ACGAGCATCCCGTGTACCCGCCCGCGAGAGAGCCACTTCCGCAGCAAGGCATCGACGCGGAACTCATCAACGCGCTGGGACTCGCGGATCAGGCCGAGCGCTGGGAAGAATTGGCGAAGGCCGCCGCCCTCGCATTGCGCAGCCCTGCCACCGTCGCGCGTTAAAAGTCCCTAGAGCATTTGGCGCAGGACGTATTGCAGAATCCCGCCGTGCTGGTAGTAGGCGACCTCGAACGGAGTATCCACGCGCGCCAGCGCCGTGAAGCTCTTCACGTTGCCGCCGGTGTCGCGCGCGGTGACCTTGATTTTCTTGCGCGGCTCGAAATTCTGCGCGAGGCCTTCGAAATCGAAAACCTCCAGGCCTGTCAGCCCGAGAGATTTCGCATTTTCTCCCGGCAGAAACTCGAGCGGCAGCACGCCCATTCCCACCAGGTTGCTGCGATGGATGCGCTCGAAGCTCTCGGCCAGCACCGCTTTTACGCCGAGAAGAATCGTGCCCTTGGCCGCCCAGTCGCGCGACGAACCGGAGCCGTATTCCTTGCCCGCGAGGATCATCAACGGCACGCGCTCGTCGCGATACTTCATCGCCGCGTCGTAGATGTACATTTTCTCGCCGCTCGGCTGATGAATCGTCCAGCCGCCTTCGGTGCCGGGCGCCAATTGGTTTTTCAGGCGGATGTTCGCGAATGTGCCGCGCATCATCACTTCATGATTGCCGCGGCGCGCGCCGTAAGAATTGAAATCCTTGGGCTGCACTCCGTTGGCGATCAGGTATTTTCCAGCCGGGCTTTCGGCGGGAATCGATCCGGCGGGTGAAATGTGATCCGTGGTGATGCTGTCTCCGAGCAGCGCGAGCGCCCGCAATCCGCGCAGATCGGTAAGCGCGCCGGGCTTTACCGGCATGCCCTCGAAGTACGGCGGGTCTTTGATATAGGTGGATTTGCCGTCCCATGCGTAGAGATCGCCTTCCGGAATAGGCAGCGCCTGCCAGTGCGCGTCGCCCGTGAAGACGTCGGCATATTCCTTGCGGAACATTTCGCTGGTCACCGAGCTGCGCATCGTGGACTCCACCTCCTGCGGCGTGGGCCAGATATCGCGCAGGTAGACCGGCTTGCCCGCTTTGTCGTTACCCAGCGGCTCGTTCACGATGTCGAAATCCATGCGGCCCGCAATCGCATAGGCCACCACGAGCGGGGGCGACGCTAGATAGTTCGCGCGGCATTGCGGATTGATGCGGCCCTCGAAGTTTCTGTTCCCGCTCAGCACCGACACGGCCACAAGGTTGTTGTCCTTGATCGCCCTGCTGATCGTTTCCGGCAGAGGCCCGCTGTTCCCGATGCAGGTGGTGCAGCCGTACCCCACAAGATGGAAGCGCAGCGATTCGAGATAGGGCCACAGGCCGGCCTTTTCGATGTAATCGGTTACTACCTTCGAACCGGGCGCGAAGCTCGTCTTCACCCACGGCTTCGATGTGAGCCCGCGCTCCACGGCTTTTTTCGCGAGCAGACCGGCGCCGAGCATCAGCGAAGGATTCGACGTGTTCGTGCAGCTCGTGATCGCGGCAATCACCACGGAGCCGTCGGCCAATTCGAACGAATCGCCGTTGTTCTGAACCTTGGCATGCTTCGCGGGTTCGGTGAGCGATTTCTCGAACGCGACCTTGGCCTGCGTAAGCGGCACGCTGTCCTGCGGGCGCTTGGGACCGGCCATCGTCGGCACCACGGTTGCCAGATCGAGTTCGAGCTTGTCCGTGAAAATCGGATCGGGCGTCTCGTCGGTGCGGAAAATTCCCTGCTCCTTCGAGTAGGCTTCGACGAGCTTCACTTGCGCCTCGCTGCGATCGGTGAAGCGCAGGTAGTTGAGCACCTCCGCATCCACCGGGAAGAATCCCATCGTGGCGCCATACTCGGGCGCCATGTTGGCGATGGTGGCGCGGTCGGGGAGGGTGAGGCTCGAGAGGCCGGTCCCGTAGAACTCCACAAATTTCCCGACGACGCCTTTCTTGCGCAGCATCTGCGTCACGGTCAGCACCAAGTCGGTCGCCGTGGCGCCCTCCGGCAATCGGCCGTGCAACTTGAATCCTACTACGGCCGGGATCAGCATCGAGAGCGGCTGCCCCAGCATCGCGGCCTCCGCTTCGATTCCTCCCACGCCCCAGCCCATCACGCCCAGCCCGTTCACCATCGTGGTGTGGGAATCGGTGCCTACCAGCGAGTCCGGGAAAGCGAAACGCTTGCCGTCCTGCTCGGCGTTGAAGACCACGCGCGCCAGATATTCGAGGTTCACTTGGTGGCAAATGCCGGTGTCTGGCGGAACGACTTTGAAATTCTTGAGGGCCTTTTGTCCCCAGCGCAGGAAGGCGTAGCGTTCGATGTTGCGCTCCATCTCGAGATTGGCGTTGAAGGCGAAGGCGCCGGCCGTGCCGAATTTGTCCACCTGTACGGAATGGTCGATCACCAGTTCCGCCGGCAGCAGCGGATTGATCTTTTTCGGGTCGCCTCCGAGCTTGCGGATCGCGTCGCGCATCGCGGCAAGATCGACTACCGCGGGCACGCCTGTGAAATCCTGCAGCAGCACGCGCGCCGGCATGAACGACACTTCTTTCTCCACGGCATTCGAAGGGTCCCAGCCCGCCAGGGCCGGTATGTCGCCGCTCTGGACGAAGCGTCCATCTTCGTGGCGCAACAGATTTTCAAGCAGCACCTTCAGCGAAAAGGGAAGGCGCGCTACGTTGCCGACGCCGGCCTTCGCGAGGGCGTCCAGGCGGTAAATTTCAAACGACTCGTTGCCCACGCGCAGTGTGGCGAGGGACGAAAAGGAGTTCTTGGAGGCGGTGCTCATTAGACTATGGATTCTCCCGGAATTTGCAGCGCTATTCTAACGCACTCCGCGCAGAGCGCCGCGGTTTTTCGCGGAAATTGCACGTCGAGCCGCGGTCCTCTACGCCGGCCTTGGTGGTTGGGTTCGCTCCCGGGTTCCCAGGGAAGCGGCCACGGTCAGCGCAAGAATTCCGCCGATAATGCCAAGCGAAAGCCCGCTGGAAATGGGCAACCGGTCGGACGCGAGCATTTTGCACGCGACGAAGATGAGGATGACCGCAAGCCCCTGGTGAAGGTAGCGAAGTCGGGCCAGCGCGCCCGACAGCGCAAAGTAAAGAGCGCGAAGACCCAGGATCGCAAACGCGTTCGACGAGTAGGCAATAAAAGGATCGCGCGTGATAGCCAGCACGGCCGGAACCGAGTCCACCGCGAAGATCAGGTCCATCGCTTCCACGGCGATCAGCGCGACGAATAATGTCGTCATCTTCGCGTTTCCGTTTTCCCGCACCCAGAGCTTTTCGCCCTCGAAATGGTTCGCCACCGGCACAATCCGCCGCGCTATTTGCACAATCAGGTTCGGGCCTTGCCGCGTGACTCCTGGTCGCGCGAAAAGCATCCGCACTCCGGCAATCAGCAGGATCGCGCCGAAGACAAAGAGCACGGCGTGGAACCTCTGCAACAGCGCGATTCCGCCCCAGACGAACAGCCCCCGCATCACCAGCGCTCCCGCGACGCCGTAAAAAAGTACGGTGTGCTGCGACTTCGCCGGTACGCCCAGCGAAGCGAAAATCAGGATGAACACGAGAATATTGTCCGCGCTCATCGATTTTTCGAGCACGTAGGCGGTCAGAAAGTCGAGCCCCGCGCCCTGGCCGCGCGAGAAATAGATCCACGCGTTGAAAGCCAGCGCCAGCCCGATCCAGCCGGCGCTTTCCAGCAGCGCTTCCCTGAGCTTCACTTCGTGCGCTTCGCGATGAAATATGGCGAGGTCCGCCGCCAGCGCGACGATCACGACGGTTCCCAGAATGGCCCACTGTGAGGCGGAGCTAATCGGCATGTGCGGGTGGTTGTGGCACGCTCACAAGAAAGAATACACGCGGATGCGCGGTTCCATCGAGCCTAATTCGCCGCTGCACCGCGGCGTGCCGCTGCATTTCGAATGCCCCAAACTTCGCAGCCAAAACTCAATTTTCGCAGTATTCTTATAGCAGCACCCAATAAAATGTCCGGCGAGTACCCGCCGCGCGGAGGCCTGTGTGAAGGAAGCGACCTTGGACCCGAAAGCTTCGTCTGCCCAGAAGGTGCAGACGCGAACCGAATCCGACAGCATGGGAAAAATCGAGGTCCCGGTCGACCGCTACTACGGCGCGCAGACGGCCCGCTCGCTGATCCATTTCGATATCGGCTTGGACACGATGCCTCCGGAGTTGATTCGCGCGTTCGGGATCCTGAAAAGAGCCGCCGCCCTCGTCAACCAGGACCTCGGCAAACTTTCCGCCGACAAGGCGCGGCTGATCACCCAGGCCGCCGACGAGGTGATCGCCGGCAAGCTCGACGAGCACTTCCCTCTGCACATCTGGCAGACCGGCAGCGGCACGCAGACCAACATGAATGCCAACGAAGTGATTTCGAATCGCGCCATCGAAATCGCCGGCGGCGTGATGGGCAGCAAGAAGCCGATCCATCCGAATGACGACGTGAACATGTCGCAGTCCTCGAACGACACGTTTCCCACCGCGATGCACATTGCCGCGGCCTCTCGCGTCGCCGAAGTGCTCATCCCGGCGGTCGAGCATTTGCGCGATGCCATCCAGGCCAAGGCGCGCCAGTTTCAGGATGTCGTCAAGATCGGCCGCACCCATCTGATGGATGCCACTCCACTCACCGTTGGGCAGGAAATGTCGGGTTGGGCGAATCAACTCGATCGCGACATCGAGCGCCTCAAGCTGGTGCTGCCGGGCCTCTACGATCTGGCGATCGGCGGCACGGCCGTGGGCACGGGCCTCAATTCACATCCGGAATTTGCCGAACGCGCGGCCAAAAAGATCGCGGAGTTAACGGGGCTGCCGTTCAAATCTCATCCGAACAAGTTTGCGGCGCTTTCCGCGCACGACGAACTCGTCTTCGCGAGCGGCGCTCTCAAAACGCTTGGCGCTTCGCTGATGAAAATTGCTAACGACATTCGCTGGCTAGCCTCCGGCCCCCGCGCCGGTTTGGGCGAGCTGATGCTTCCGGAGAACGAGCCCGGTTCCTCGATCATGCCGGGCAAGGTGAATCCCACGCAGTCGGAAGCGATGACTATGGTTGCCGTCCAGGTGTTCGGCAACGATGCCGCGATCGGCTTTGCCGGCTCCCAGGGAAATTTTCAGCTGAACGTGTTCAAGCCGGTGATGATTCACAATTTTCTGCACTCCGTCCGGCTGCTCGCCGACGCCTGCCGCTCGTTCACGGAGCACTGCATGGAGGGAATGCAGCTCGATGCCCAGCGCATCGGCGAGAATGTGAAGAATTCTCTTATGCTCGTCACCGCACTCAGTCCAAAAATCGGTTACGACAAGGCGGCGCAGATCGCGCACAAGGCGCACCACGAGCGGTTGAGCCTTCGCGAAGCCGCCCTGAAGCTTGGCTTTCTCACAGAAAAGGAATTCGACGAACTTGTTCGGCCGGAAACGATGACGCACCCGTGAAAATGTGCCTTAGTGAAACCACACAAATCCAATATGGTCTGGTATTCAAAAAAATTGAGCCTCAGGGTATCTTTCACAGCGCATCTCGCGAAAAAGTACGCTTCTCATGAACATTTCCTTTGACACTTTACTGACTCTTCATTAAATTCGCTGAACCTCTCGTTGTCCCCCCTTCCTGAGGAGTTTCTTCCATGCGCATTCTTGTCGCTGAGAGCGATACCGCCCTCGGAACGTTTCTGCAGCGAGGCTTCGACGCCGAAGACTACGTCGTCGATCTCACTGCGGACGGGGAAGAAGCGAAGTCGATGGCCCACGAGCAGGAATATGATGCGGCGATCCTCGACGTGAATTTGTCGCGCCCGAATATTCTGAACGTGGTTCGCGAGCTGCGGGCCCGCCGGCAGCATCTTCCCATTCTGGTGTTGTCCAGCCGCGGCCGGTCCGAAGATCGCGTTCAGGTGCTCGACGCCGGAGCGGACGATATCGTTCTGAAGCCCTTTGCTTTTTCGGAACTTTCGGCACGCGTCCGCGCGCTGCTGCGCCGCGGCGGGCGGTCGCCGGAAATGGTCCTGCATGTGGAGGACCTCGAATTGAACCGCGTGGAGCACAAAGTAAAACGCGCTGGCCGCACCATCGACCTTACGCCCAAGGAGTTTTCGCTGTTGGAATACCTTATGCGGAATGCGGGCAAACACGTGACTCGTGCGCAAATCGTGGAACACGTGTGGAATCTCTCATTCGACACGATGACCAACGTGGTGGACGTCTACATCAATTATCTGAGAAAAAAAGTGGACGCTTCGTCCGATCGTAAGTTGAT
>JBEKTG010000205.1:0-6814 GCA_049516275.1 Candidatus Acidiferrales bacterium | reverse complement strand
TGGCCGGTATGGCCTGGTGTCGATGTGCATCGGGGGCGGCATGGGCGCCGCCGGTATTTTCGAACGGGCCGCGTAGCGCAGGTGGTAGCGTCGTTATTCCGCTGATGCGCGAAAGGGAGAAAGATTGATGGCGACAACACCGGTGTCCCGGTCCTTGACCCGTGGAGGCGCTTTTCTCATCACGGACAGCACTCCAGAGGACGTTTTTACTCCCGCCGATCTCACCGACGACCAGCGCCTGATCGGACAAACCGCCGAGGAATTTGTCACCAAAGAAGTGATGCCCCTGATTCCCGATCTGGAGCTGCACAAAGAGGGACTCATCGCAGGTTTGCTGAAAAAGGCCGGCGAGATCGGGCTTTTGGGCGGGACGATCCCGGAGGAATACGGCGGCTCGGGGCTCGACAAGGTGTCGGCAACCGTGCTGGCGGAAAAGCTGGCCGGCTATGCGTCGTTCGCGGTGTCGCACGGCGCGCACGCGGGCATCGGGACGATCCCCATCGTGAATTTCGGCACCGAAGAGCAAAAGAAAAAATACCTTCCGAAGATCGCCAGCGGCGAGTTGCTCTCCTGCTACTGCCTTTCGGAGCCGCAGGCGGGCTCGGACGCGCTGGCGTCGCGTACGCGGGCGGTGCTTTCTCCCGACGGCAAGAACTGGATCCTGAACGGGCAGAAGATGTGGATCACCAACGGCGGCTTTGCGGACGTCTACATCGTGTTCGCGAAGGTCGACGGCGAAAAGTTCTCGTGTTTTATCGTCGAGCGCGGCACGCCGGGCTTCACGCCCGGGGCCGAAGAAAAGAAAATGGGCATTCGGGGAAGCTCGACGGTGCCGCTGTTTTTCGAGAATTCGCCGGTGCCGAAGGAAAACCTGCTCCATGAAATAGGCCGCGGGCACATCGTTGCGTTCAATACGCTCAATGTGGGGCGTTTTTCGCTGGGCGCATACTGCCTCGGCGGCGCGAAAAATGCGCTGGCGGCTTCTTCGAGATATTCGAAAGAACGCACGGCTTTCGGCAAGCGGCTGTGCGACTTCGGCCTGATCAAGGCCAAGCTCGGGGAGATGGCCATCCGGACGTACGCCATTGAATCGATGATCTACCGATCGGCGGGGATGATCGAAGCGGCGGTTGCAACTCCCGGAGGGGGAGCCTCGACGGCCGACAAGACGCTGCAGGCCATGCAGGTGCTCGAAGAGTACGCTATCGAGAGCTCCATCAGCAAAGTGGTGGGCAGCGAGACGCTCGACTTCTGCGTGGACGAAGCAGTGCAGATTTTCGGCGGCTACGGCTTTCATGAGGATTACCCGGTGGCCCGGGCGTATCGCGACAGCCGGATCAACCGCATCTTTGAGGGCACGAACGAAATCAACCGCATGCTGATCATCCAGATGCTGATGAAGCGCGCGATGACGGGCGTTGTCCCGCTGATACCGGCCGCCATGAAACTTAGCGAAGAGGTTCTGGCCGGACCTTCGTTCGAAGAGCCGGCCACGGGCGCGTTCGCGGAAGAAGAGCGCGTGCTTGCTCAGGCGAAAAAGATATTCTTGCTGGCGGCGGGAACCGCCGTGCAGAAGTTTCGCGATCAATTGGCCGAGCAGCAGGAGATCGTGGCGGCGCTCGCAAACATCGTGATGGACGTATACGCCATGGAATCTTCGCTTCGCCGCGCGCAAAAGGCGTCCGCGGCGCGTGGAGCGGCTGGCGCGGGCCTTGCCGACGCGGCCCGGGCATTCATGTCCGATGCGATGGATCGAATCGAGAAAGAGGCGCGCACGGCGCTGGCGGCGGTCGCCGAAGGCGATGCACTCACCACGCAACTGGCTGTGCTGCGTCGATTCGCTAAACACGCGCCAGTCGACACCATCGCGATCAGGCGGCGTGTGGCCGAAGCCGTGTTGGCGCAGGATCGCTACCCATTCGAGGGGCGCTGATCGGCAATGATTGACCTTGCTGAGGAACGACTTCCCTTCCGTACTGCCTGATTGAATACCGCCGAACTCTCACCCCTTTTATTTAAGCCGCAACTCCATTAAAATCGCGGGTATAGGCGGCCAGATCAGCAGGCTGTAAGTACTACCATTCTGGTACAGGTGTTGGATTGTCCGTGTTTCCGGCCAAACGCATACTCGGGGACATGGAGGATTGATCGGATGAAACCCTTCGTCTGGATTTTGGTTCTTGTCGCCGCAGTGCCCGCAGGCCTCCGTGCGCAGGGCGGAAGTATTGCATCTGTTGACTTTAAGGGTCACCTGATCGGGGAAGGCATCTCCGATTTCCTCCGGATCGAGCCGGAAGCGCAGCAGGAGTTCGACGTGTGCCACCTGCGGCCGGAGCGGCGAAGCTGCGACCGTGTGAATGCGGCTCTCCACGCGAATGGCAGGGTTGAGATCTCAACGACCGGTTCGGTGAACTTTGTGCTGGATGGGGGCAAGCTCGTCAAGATCACGATGCTTGTCGACAGACCCATGGACGACGCTACCTTCGACTTGACGCAAAAATTTGGAGTGCAGGCGAAAGCTACTCTGCTTCCCTCGCAAAACAACACCGGCGACAAATGGAACAATCAGCTGCACACGTGGGACACGCCGACCGCCTACGTCACGCTCTACCAGGACAACAATCCCGGAATGCAGGATCACCGGCTACTGTTGATGGCGGAATCTCGCGCCGAGCACCTGCTCGAAGACCTGGATTCCTCGAAGCGCCCCACTTCGGTCGCAAGCAACGCCGCTCCTGCAGGACACTAAACTTTTTTCCCCGCAAGAAGGACAGCACGGCCCTGGCACTGTTCCGGGGCCGTCGATATGTATATACGGGTTACTTGCCGCTGATCTTGCGGAATAACATCGTCAGGGGATCGAAAAATTCATCCACAACGCGTTCCTTCAGCGGGATGATCGCGTTGTCGGTAATCTTGATTTCTTCCGGGCAGACCTTGGTGCAACATTTGGTGATGTTGCAATAACCGATGCCGTCGTTCTCCCGAAGGTCCTTGGTGCGGCTTTCGGTGTCCAGCGGGTTCATTTCCAGCGCGGCGGTATACACGAAAAATCGCGGTCCGATGAACTCTTCGTGCAGATTGTGATCGCGCAGCACGTGGCAAACGTCCTGGCATAGGAAACACTCGATGCACTTGCGAAACTCCTGCACGCGATCGATATCCGACTGCTGGACCCGCCAGGTACCGTCCGGGGCATCCGGTTTGCGGGGCGTGAACTTCTTGATTTTCATTTTGACGCGATAATTCCAGGCGACATTGGTGACCAGGTCCTTCACATGCGGAAACGTGCGCATCGGCTCGACGGTCACAGGCTCATTGACGTTGATCTGGCTCATGCGAGTCATGCACATCAGACGCGGGTTGCCGTTAATTTCAGCCGAGCATGAACCGCACTTCCCGGCCTTGCAGTTCCAGCGGACGGCCATATCGTTGGCCTGCGTCGCCTGAATCCGGTGCACGACGTCGAGGACCACCATTCCTTCCTCGACTTCGGTCTTGTAATCCACGAATTTGCCGGATGCGCCTTCTCCTCGCCAGATTCTGAACGTCGCCGTGGTCGCCACTATTTATTCTCCTCAATCACCTGCTTCAATTCGGGAGGCATTTCCGCTACTGGAACATGCGTCACCTTGACGCCGCCATCCGCGGCCTTGTCAATGCGGATATTGAGCCCGGCCCATTTCGGATCCTTATTCGGATAGTCATCCCGGAAGTGCCCACCGCGGCTTTCCTTGCGTTCGGCGCCCGCGATCGCCACAACCTCGGCCATGGTGAGAAGATTGCCGAGATCGAGCCCGGCGTGCCATCCGCCGTTGTACTCACGGTTTCCGAAAGCGCCGACTTTTGCCGCTCGCTTTTTCAGCGCGGCAATCTCTTCCACCGCCTTCTCCATCTCTTCCTGGAGCCGCACGATCCCGACCAGGTTTTGCATCGTCGTTTGCAGTTCGTACTGGATGGCAAATGGATTCTCCCCATTCGCGCCTCGATCGAAAGGCTCCAGGGCCTTTTTCGCCGCCCCGTCCACTTCAGCCGTGTCGATCGTCCCGGCCAGATTTTCCTTCGCGTATTTTGCGGCGAACTCGCCAGCCCGCTGGCCAAACACAAGGAGGTCCGAGAGAGAGTTTCCGCCAAGGCGGTTTGCGCCGTGCAGCCCCGCGGAGCATTCGCCGGCCGCGAACAGGCCCGGCACGGTGGACATCTGCGTCTCGGCATCAACCAGTACGCCGCCCATCACGTAGTGCATCGTCGGGCCGATTTCCATCGGCTCTTTTGTAATGTCGATATCGGCTAGCTGCTTGAACTGGTGATACATGCTCGGCAGCTTCTTTTTGATGTGCTCCGGCGCATTCGAAATTCTCTCTTTGATCCAGGCAATATCGAGAAACACGCCGCCATGCGGACTGCCGCGCCCCTCCTTGACCTCGCGCCGGATGCACCGGGCGACGTGGTCGCGCGTGAGGAGTTCGGGAGGGCGCCGTGCGCTCTTGTCGCCCTGCGTGTAGCGCCAGCCCTCATCGGGGTTATCGGCGGTCGAGCTTCGATAATTCTCCGGGATGTCGTCGAACATGAACCGCTTGCCTTCCTTATTTTTCAGAACGCCGCCTTCGCCGCGAACGCCTTCGGTGACGAGAATGCCGCGCACGCTCGGCGGCCAGATCATCCCCGTCGGGTGGAACTGGACAAACTCCATATCCAGCAGCGCCGCTCCGGCATTGAATGCGAGCGCGTGGCCATCGGCGGTGTACTCCCAGCTGTTGGACGTAATCTGGTACATACGGCCGATGCCGCCTGTCGCCAGCACCACCGCTTTCGCTTTGAAGAGCCGAAAACGGCCCCGTTCACGGTCGTAGCCGAAGGCGCCCACGACGCGGCCGCCATCTTTCAGCAGCGTGAGGATCGTGGTCTCCATCAGAAAGTCGATCCCTTTATGGATGCCGTGATCCTGCAGCGTCCGTATCATTTCGAGGCCGGTGCGGTCGCCCACGTGTGCCAGGCGCGGATAGCGGTGTCCGCCGAAATTGCGTTGGAGGATGCGGCCGTCGCGCGTACGGTCGAACACGGCGCCCCAGGCTTCGAGTTCCCTTACGCGGTCAGGAGCTTCCTTGGCATGGAGTTCGGCCATCTTCCAGTTGTTCATGTACTGGCCGCCACGCATCGTGTCGGCGAAGTGGACCCGCCAATTGTCGCGATCGTCGACGTTACCCATCGCGGCGGCCATTCCCCCCTCGGCCATCACGGTGTGCGCCTTGCCGAGCAGGGACTTGGAGACGACTCCGACCTTGACTCCCGCGGCGGAAGCCTCAATCGCGGCACGCAAACCCGCGCCGCCCGCGCCCACCACCAACACGTCGAACTCGTGCGTCTCGAACTCCGCCATTTAAAAGATTCTCCAGTCGTGCCAGATTCCCATGTCGCACAGGCGCACGTACAAATCGGCGAACCCAACGTAGAACATGCTGATCCAGGCGTAGAGCATATGACGCCGGTTGAGGCAGGACACGCAATCGTAGGCGGTCTTGCGCGTGGGCGATGTCGAGAGAACGTCTTTCTTTCCGCCCACGAGATGGCGAAAGGAATGGCACCCAAAGGTATACAAAGCGAGCAGGATCGGATTCGCGATCAGAACGAGCGATCCAACTCCCAGGCCCAAGTGCTTCGACCCGTCGGGAGCCGTGAAGAACAGCGACCGGATGCCGTCATAGGTCAGAATGAAAACGAACAGGATAGCGACGTAAAGAAAATAGCGGTGGATATTCTGCATGATCAGGGGGAATTTCTTTTCGCCCCAGTAGCTGCCGCGAGGCTCGCCTACAGCACACGACGGAGGATCGGCCCAGAACGCCTTGTAATAGGCGCCGCGGTAGTAATAGCAGGTGAACCGAAAGCCCCCGGGAGCCCACAAAATGAGCATCGCCGCGGAAAAGGGCACGATCGCCGGCCACCAGTCCGGACGAGCGGTCACGAGCAGGGGCGAATACATGGGAGACAGGTAGTCGGCGCCGCCGCAGGCCGTAGTGCAAAGATAATGGGCATTTTGCAGGCCCGCCCAGGTGGCGTACACGATGAACGACATGTAGCCGAGAAAAACAAGGAGCGGCTGAAGCCACCACATATCCTTGCGAGCGGTCTTGCCGAAACCCCGCTTTGTCAGAGGGACATCAATAGAAGCCATTCGATCGCGCTCCCGCAGGAGGTTAAGCAAACAAACAGCATATCGCTTCGCGCGATTTTTTTGAACCGCAATTTCACGGAAATATTTGCTTCCGATCGATTCGACGGCATGGTGTCACTGGTTACTTTCGATGAAACCTTGCGCGGGAAAATGCAATGAGGGCGATAGCCGTCCCGTGCTCGTGTGAATTGAAATTCTATGGCACAGTGGAAGGCGATGGCCGTTGCCGAGAAAGTCCGACCATCCGGTCGCGTCGCCTTTTCCCATCCTAACTTCACGCTTTTCCTGAGCGCGAGGTCGTGCATCGTGCTCGCGCTGGAGATGCAGTCGGTCGCCGTGGGCTGGCAAGTTTACGACATCACCAAAAAGCCGCTCGACCTGGGGCTGATCGGGCTCGCCCAATTCCTGCCGAGCCTGCTGCTGTTTCTGGTGTCCGGGCACGTGACGGATCGCGTCAATCGCCGCCAGCTGCTCACGATTTGCTACCTGGGATTCGCCACGTGCTCGGCGCTGCTCCTGACGATCACGTTTCGAGCGCCCCGCGCGGTCCTGCCGATCTACGGGGTGGTGGTCCTCAGCGGAGTGGTGCGCGCTTTCAACGGTCCGGCGACGCGCGCGATTCTTCCGCAGTTGATTCCC
>JBEKTG010000204.1:0-6334 GCA_049516275.1 Candidatus Acidiferrales bacterium | reverse complement strand
TATTTCCGGCGCCATCGGGCTGGGCGCGGCCATCCGCTACCTTGACGGGATCGGAATCGAAAACGCCGCCGCTCACGAACACGATCTGCTGGAGTATGCCACCCGAAAAGTGGGGGCGATTCCGGGTATCCGCCTCGTGGGAACGGCGAGGGAAAAAGCGGGCGTGCTTTCCTTTGTGATGGAAGGCATTCACCCCCACGACATCGGAACAATTCTCGACCAGGAAAGCATCGCCATTCGCACCGGGCATCACTGCTCGCAACCGGTGATGGATCGCTTCGGCATCCCCGCCACGGCCCGCGCTTCGTTCGCGCTTTATAACACGCGCGAAGAAGTCGACGCACTGGTTGCCGGCATCGAAAAGGTGCGGGAGGTATTCGCGTAATGGCCGACCTGCGCGATCTCTATCAGGACGTGATCCTCGAGCACAGCAAGGCCCCGCGGAATTTCCGCGAGATGGCGGGCGCAAATCACAAAGCCGAGGGGTTCAATCCCCTGTGCGGAGACCGCTTCACCATCTATCTCGACCTTGAGGGCGATTCGATCCGCGACATCAGCTTTCAGGGCTCCGGCTGCGCCATTTCCAAGGCTTCCGCTTCGATGATGACCCAAAGCCTGAAAGGCAAGACCAAAGCCGACGCCGAGAAGCTCTTCGGTGGCTTCCACGATATGGTCACCGGCCACGAGCCTTCGAATGGCGCGCCGGTGGAACTCGGCAAGCTGACGGTTTTCTCCGGAGTGTCGGAATTTCCCGTGCGCGTGAAGTGCGCCACCCTCGCCTGGCACACACTGCAGGCCGCGCTCGAAGGGAAACAGGACGCCATTTCGACGGAGTAGTTTCTGCGGTAGAGCGGGCAGTAAGGCTCAAAGCAACGAGGTAAGTTTCCGATGCCAGTCACGAACCAACCCATCACACTAAGCCGCGAAACGGACGTGGTCGAAGTCCCCAGCGGCATCAACAACAAGCTGCCTGCCGGCACCGTGGTGCGGGTGATGCAGAATCTCGGCACCACCTACACGGTCTACAGCGACTACGGCCTGATGTATCGCATCGATGCGAAGGATGCGGATGCTCTGGGCCTCTCGAACGCGCCCGCTGTGCCGGAAGCCTCTCCTGAAAGCGAGCCCTTCAGCGAAAAGATGGTCTGGGACCAGCTCAAGACCGTCTACGATCCCGAGATTCCCGTGAACATCGCCGACCTCGGCCTCATCTATTCCTGCCAGGTGAAGCCGCTCGATCAGGGCGCTCATCGCATCGACATCGAAATGACGCTTACGGCGCCCGGTTGCGGCATGGGCAACGTGCTCAAGTCCGACGTCGAAACCAAGCTCGCGAAGCTGCCCACGGTTCGCGAAGTTCACGTCGAGGTCGTCCTTGACCCTCCCTGGGGCCCTGCCCGCATGTCGGAAGCCGCCAAGCTGCAACTCGGCCTCGATCTCTGATCCGCCAGGAAGTTACAGCAGAGCAGTTCTAGCGCCTGCCGCCGCCCGAAGACGACCGTTCCGGCTTGAAAGACTGCCACTCCCGGATCTGCTCGGATACTTCCGCCTTCACGCGCTCGTCGGTGGTTGCTTCCCAGCGGCGCCGAAGCTCTTCGAGGCGGGCATCCACGAATCCCGCTCGTCCTGACTTGTTTTTTTCCGGCTTGTCGCGTCTACCGTATGCCATGTTCCGATTGCTCCTGTCTGTCGAAATTCGCGATTCGTTCCACGATGGCGAAAATGGGCAATTGTGCCTTCTCTATTGTACCTTGATCTGCCGCCCCAGGTCGCGTCAGAACGCAATTTCGTTTCCTGCGGTCATCACGCAAACCCACCTTGTTTTTCATCACTATTGAGATCCGTTCCGGCGCCGCTATCGGCGGCTGGAGACGTTTGCCACTGGTTAACCTCTAAAAGCACGGCGCACGACGAGGGGTCGTTCCAAATCGTGCTGCTCAATCCCCAGTAGAACGAATATGCCGTTGCGCCACCCGGGAGCTTCGCGAACGAATTCGCGCCGGGCCCGGTGTAAAGCGTCACAGTATCCCCCGACATCACCGCCTGCGGCTGGAACCAGTAGGTGTGGGCCGAAAACCGCGAAATAAGCCCGCCGCCGATTCGCGCCGTGTCGAAAACGGCGTAAAAATTCAGGTCCACGGCGGCTTGCACGGCGAGGTGCAGGCATTCTCCGCCCGGTACGCCACGATTCGCAATTTCGACTATCTTGAGCCTCATCCCTGTCTGAACGTGTAGCTTATCAGCGGCTAAACCTGATGCAGAAAATTTTCGTCCCCGAATGGATGCAGACTGCCCGATGGCGTGAATCCTGGGGTTTCCGACGACGAGGCGCCCCCGAAGGGCTCGTAACCGTCTATTAAAATACATGTTTTGCCGGCGGATCACAACGGCACAACCGGGCTGCCATGCATAGGAAACGCATCTTCGTTCGATCCGCTATCATGGGTGCATGTCCGGAGTTATCAAAATCGGTCTGGCCGGCTGGTCGTACAAGGACTGGGCTGGCGTCGTCTACCCGGCTTCTCTGAAGGCTGCACAGAGGCTGGCGTACGTGGCTGAATTTTTCAATCTGGTGGAGATCAATACCTCCTTCTACGGACCGATCAGGCCCGAAGTAGGGCGCGAATGGTGCCGCATCGTATCCGGCCGGAATCCGGATTTCACTTTCACAGCAAAACTCTATCGCGGATTCACGCATTCGCCCGTTTCGGAGATCGAATCCACTTCGGCCAGCACGATCCGTCCAGCAGCAGGCGACGAGCGCGACGTAAAGGCCGGATTCGCCGTGCTGGCCTCGGCAGGCTTGCTGGGCGCGGTGCTCGCGCAATTTCCTATTTCGTTCAAATATACGGGCGAAAACCGCTCGTATCTGCAGCAACTCGTGGCGAAATTCGCGGAGTACCCGCTGGTGGTCGAGGTGCGGCATGCCAGTTGGAACCAGCCCGAAATCCTGAGCTGGCTCGCGTCCCTTGGCGTTGGATTGTGCAATATCGATCAACCGCTGCTCGGTCGCGCCATGCGCCCCGCGGCAAAAGCGACGTCATCCATCGGATATATCCGGCTGCACGGACGAAACTATAAGCAGTGGTTTGGCGAAACCAATGTGCGAGACCGGTACGACTACCTCTATTCCGGGAATGAACTGGCGCAGTGGAAAGAGCGCGTGACGGAAGTATCCGCGCAAACGGCGGCAACGTACGTAGTGGCGAATAACCACAATCTCGGAAAGGCTGCCGTAAACGCGCTGGAGCTAATAAGCCTCCTGAACCAGAAAAAGGTGCATGCGCCTCCCCCGCTGCTGGCGGAGTATCCAGACCAACTCGGCCCGATCGTCCAGAAATAGACGGGGCTAGGACTTGGCCCAGAAAAGATGAATCACGAATGAGCCGAGAGCGAAGACTCGCGAATATGCGCGAAACCACGCGTCCAGTCGTGGCACAGTACGGTTCCAACCCGATTGCCCCGCAGCTTTGGCCTGTGCTACCCTACCGGTTCGTAACATTCGATTTCCGAATGGAACTCCATACTGTCTCCCGCTATGCTTACTCGAGGCTCAGATGAACGACTTAGGCAGCTTTGAATGAGCCTTTGCAAGGCGGGCAGCAGTCGCGGGCACCGCAATTCTCTTTTTTATCCGGAGTTGACCAGATGGCATACAAATTAAATGTGAATGGCCAGACCGCAACCGTCGATGTCCCGGCGGACATGCCTCTGCTGTGGGTGTTGCGCGATGTACTCAATCTCAAGGGCACCAAATTTGGCTGCGGCATCGGCCAGTGCGGCGCGTGTACAGTACACCTCCGCGGGCGAGCCGTCCGTTCCTGCCTGACGCCGGTTTCCGCTGCGGCCGATGCCCCGATCGTCACGCTGGAGGGTCTCTCCGCGGATGGCACGCATCCGGTGCAGATCGCGTGGCAGGAAATTGACGTGCCGCAATGCGGCTACTGCCAGGCGGGCCAGATGATGTCGGCTTCCGCTCTGCTCGCACGCACGCCGAATCCCACCGATCAGGAGATCGATGCGGCTATGACCGGCAACATCTGTCGCTGCGGCACCTACATTCGTATCCGCGAAGCGATTCATAAGGCGGCGTCCTACGCTTCGAAGTCAACCGCGCAAAATATCCAACCGGGCCGCAATGGGTCCCTCGAACTGAAGGAGGCCCTGTGAAAAATTCTCTGCTGGAACCGGTAAAGTCCGTCTCGCTTGACCGCCGATCGTTTCTGCGCGTTTCCGCAATAGCCGGCGGAGGCCTGCTCTTCGCCGTCTACGCCGATCCGATCACGCAAGTGCTCGCGCAGGCACCAGCGGCTGGGGCGACGAATCCCACGTTCGTGGCGACGGCGTTCATCAAGTTGGGTGCGGACGGTACTGTCACAATTCTCAACAAGAATCCCGAAATCGGCCAGGGCGTAAAGACCGAGCTTCCCATGATCATCGCGGAAGAACTCGATATCGACTGGAAGAATGTAAGAGTCGAGCAAGCAGATCTCGATGAGTCAAAATACGGCCGCCAGCGCGCCGGTGGCAGCGGCACCACTCCCTTCAACTGGGACCCGCTGCGGCAAGTGGGCGCGGCGTGCCGCTCGATGTTCATTTCAGCCGCGGCACAGGAATGGAACGTGGAAGAGGCCGAGCTGTCCACTTCGTCCGGCCGCGTAAAGCACGAGCGAACGAATCGTTCCGCATCCTACAGCGATCTCGCTTCCAAGGTCGCGGCGATAACTCCGCCCGAACTCATCTCCGTAAAGCTGAAGGATCCTGCGGACTACAAGATCATCGGCCAGCCCATTCCCGGCGTGGACGTGCCCTCCATTGTCCGCGGCAAACCCATCTATAGCATCGACTTCACCGTGCCCAACATGCTCTGGGCGGTTCACGAGAAATGCCCGGTCTTCATGGGCAAAGCGTTGAGTGCGAACCTCGACGAGATCAAGGCCCTGCCCGGCGTGCGCCATGCCTTCATCATCGAAGGCTCGAGAGATTACACGGGCCTGCACAGCGGCGTCGCCATCGTTGCGGACAGCTGGTGGCAAGCCCAGTCGGCACGTCAGAAGCTGAAAGTTACCTGGGACGAAGGCCCCACCGCGCAGCAGAGCAGCGAGGGCTTCCAGCGCCAGGCCGACGAGTTTTCGAAAAAGTCCCCCCAGTTCCCTCTCCGCGTGGATGGGGATTCGGAAGCCGGGCTTGGCTCGGCGGCAAAAGTGGTCGAGGCTGCTTACTCCTATCCTTTGCTTTCGCACGCCACGATGGAGCCCCAGAACTGCGTCGCGCATTACGACAACGGCAAGCTCGTCTTCTGGTCTCCTACTCAGACTCCCGGAGCGGGCCGCCAGGAAGTCGCGAAGGTGCTGGGAATCCCCGAAGAAAACATCACCGTACACATGCTCCGCTCCGGCGGCGGCTTCGGACGACGCCTCACCAACGACTACATGCTCGAATCCGCTTGGATTTCAAGAGAGGTGGGCGCCCCTGTAAAAGTGCTCTGGACGCGCGAAGACGATATGCGCCACGATCATTACCGCCCCGCCGGCTTTCACTACCTCAAAGGCGGGATCGACAGCTCGCAAAAGCTCACCACCTGGCGGAACCACTTCGTCAGCTTCGGCGAAAACAAGAAATTCCAGACGCCTCCCGCGGGCATGGAGGCGAATCAGTTCCCGGCGACCTTCCTGCCCAACTTCGATTTCCAGGTATCGCTGATACCGTCGGGCGTCCCCATGCATTCGCTGCGCGCTCCCGGGACCAACGCTTTCTGTTTCGTGGTGCAATCGTTCATCGACGAGCTGGCACACGCTGCTGGAAAAGATCCCCTGCAGTTCCGCCTCGAACTGCTGGCGCAGCCCAGGGTGAAGATTGCCAATCCTCCCCTTCCCACCGAGCCGGAGATCGACTCCGCGCGCATGCGCAACTTGCTGCTGCTCCTGGCCGAAAAGTCCAATTGGGGCAAACGCACGCTTCCCAAAGGCACCGCCATGGGCGTGGCATTCCAGTTTGCCCTTCGCGGATATTTCGCCGAGGTGGCCGAAGTCAGCGTGGACGCAAACAAGAAAGTGAAAGTGAACAAGGTTTGGGTCGCTGGCGATATCGGCAACCAGATCATCAATTCCAGCAACGCGCTCAACATGGCGCAGGGCGCGGTGATCGAAGGCATGAGCCATCTGATGAACTGGGCAATTACCATCGACGCGGGCCGCGCGTCGCAAGGTAATTTCCAGGATTATCAGCCCACCCGCATGCGGCAAGCCCCTCCGGAGATCGAGGTGCATTTCCTGCGCTCGGACAACCCCCCGACTGGGTTGGGCGAGCCCGCGCTGCCTCCGGTAATTCCGGC
>JBEKTG010000203.1:0-6335 GCA_049516275.1 Candidatus Acidiferrales bacterium | reverse complement strand
GGTAGGCGATCTTGATGTCCTGATCGTTGGCCAGCTGCACGAGTTCATAGTCGAAGGAAATGCGCGTGATGTCGGCGTCCAACTCGATTGCGTCGAGGTCGCGGGCGGCCCCGGAGATGGTAAATATTCCGTCCGCGCTGCTATGGCCCGTGAGCTGCTGCAGATGCAGGCCGGCAGCGATCAGCGGATCGAGATCGAACTGTTCCACTGTGAGCCGGCCAGAGAGGGCTCTGCTTTCGGACAAGCTCATGCTGACATCACCGGCCAGCTTGCCGTGGGCTATGTCAGAAGCCAGCTTCAGGTGCGCGTTTTGGCCATCGGAGGCCAATTCGCCATTGAAGTTGCCTTGTACTTCGGCGCCGAGCTTCAAATCCACGACCCGCAGCGTGGCTTCTCCGACGGGCGCGCGCAACGGGCCGTTCCCGCGGACCGTGAAGGAGAGCTTGCCTCCGATGGGAAGCGACGCGGTCTGAATCTCCGGGATGTTTTCGAGAGACACGCGCGTTCCGGTTACATCGAACACGGCGTCATTTTCGCGTGGATGGTAGAGAACGTCCCCGGCAACGCTCTCGGCTCCCTTGCGCAGTTCAGCGTGAGAGAGATGAATCACGTCCGATTCCGCGTGCAGCTGCGCGGTGAGCTTGTCGAACCGGAACTTGCCGGCTTCGATATCGTCGAACGTGAAATTGGAATCGAGTTCGGGCTGCGCACGGGTGCCGCCGCCGTGTACGCTGCCGGTGAGGAAGCCTTTGAACGGGTAGTGCGTGCTGAAGATCGCCTGCAGATCGTCGCTTGGCGCGTGCTCCACGCGGCCGGTGAGCGACCAGGTGCTTTCGGGGGCGAAGTCCCAGTCTTTGTCGAACTCGAGAGCGAGGTCGATGTCCGCGGAAGTGGCGCCGCGCCTCACGGTGGTTTTGGTCAAGTGGAAATCGTCCGGCGAATATTCCATTTCGCCGGCGATATCGTCCCAGTAAAGCGTATCGTAGCGCGCTTCGGTGGCGTGCATTTGACCGATGAAGACAGGCCCTACGAGCGGGCCCAGAATGCGGCCGTTCCAGGAGACTTTGCCTGTGATGGGGCGCGGGGCAGCGTCCGGACCGCGGATCGCGACGATGAAATCGTCCCATTGGCCCAGGTCCCCGGCACGGAATTTCACTTCGAGGGCGGAATCGGCGGCGCCTAGAAAACCATCCATGTTGAGCTGCATTTGAGGCGTGGTGATCTCGCCATTCGAGATCGTCACCGCGTTGCGGCGCATGGCGTAGTCGTAATCGATCGTCGCGGTTACCGGGATTTTTCCCGCTTCCAAGGCGGCAGGGGGAGACCAGCGCGTTTGGCCCGCGGACTCGAAATGTTTGAAGTTGGCGTCCCAGGTATTCACCGAATCCACGTCGAGTGAGCCGTCCCAGTGGAGAGGATTCACGGGGAGACTCGGGTTATTCACCGCGTTGAGCGCGGCTGCCAGGCTCATGCCGCGGAGGCGGGTTTGGGTGCGGAAGGCGAGGGTATGGAGGTCCATCGTGAGGGTTCCGTCCAGGTTCCCGCCGAGCGCGCGGGCCTGGAGATTCGGTACGGCAAGCACGGCGTTCGCGATCTGGTAATCTCCCCAGGTTTGCAGCCCGCTGGCGTGGAACCACTGGTAGGGCATGCGAATGTCGTGCCCGTTGTAGTGGCCGCCGCCGGTCCACTGGCCCGAAGCTCCCGCACCGGATGCGTAGTGGGCGTCGCCGGAGAAATCGGCCACGGCGTCCGGGGTGGTGGGCGCGCGAAAAATTCTGCGAACGTCGCCGAGCGAAAGCCGGCCGCGGTAATGAAGATCCCAATTCGGATGAGCGAAGCTGGCGAGTTCGGCCCGCAGATCGAATTCCGAATGAGGGAGCTTGCAGACGAGGTCGTCGATTTCAAACGAGTCGCGATGGAGCGTGAACCTGGTGGCGAGATCGAAACGGAATGGGAGATTGCGCTTCTCGGCGAATTCCACCTGGCGCCAGCTGAGATTGCCGATATAGGAATCGGGGGCGGCGAGCGGGGCTACGTAATGCAGGTCGAAGGCGAGATCCTGGCCGTGCAGGTCGAGGGGCACCCTGCGATCGTTGAAAGCGGCGCTGCCGTCGCGCAATTCGAGGCGGCCGATGCGGAGGCTGAAGAGAGTCTGCCGCCAATCGCGGTTGCCGGCGGGTCGCTGAGGGGAGGGCACGTTGCTGCTGCCATTTTTCTCGATGCGCACGAACACCTGTGGGCGCTCGACGATCAGTTCCTCCAGCGCGATTTGTTTGCGGAAGAAGGAAAGGATGCGCAGGCCCACGTCGATTCGGTCCGCGTGAAATAACGGCGGCTGGCTGGCGGTTTCGAGTCCGTGGACCGTCAAATCCTGGATTTCGGCTCGGAGCCCCCAGACGTTCGCGTGGAATTTTCCGATTTCGACGCGCGTGCCGGTTCGCTGCTCGATCTGCCGGACCACCTCATCGCGCACCCATTGTTGCGCGAGGTCGGTGTGCAGAAATAGGGCAATTGCGGCGGCGGCCGCCAGCAGAACCAGCAGCAGGCCTCCGATACAGAGGGCGATCCAGAGCTTGGGGCGCGCGCTCAAGGCTTGGCCCCCGGCGTAAGCACGTCGATCTGGAGCCGCCCGCGGGTGTCGTCCAGCCAGGCGGTGGCGCGGTCGCTGATGGCGCGCTGGACCAGCACTTCGCGAATGGTATCGCTCACATCGTCGAGCGCGGGAACGGGCTGGCCGCGCTTCTGGAGCGGAGCCGCGAACTCGTTCTTGTAATAGTCTTCGATTTGGGAATCGGTTACCTGGGCCGCGGGGCGAAAGCGGAAATCGAGAAAGCGCGACAGGTAAAGCTGCTGCTGCAGCAGCCGGCGGACCGCGGCTTCGCTGAGACCGACAGCAGCGCAGCGCTGCCTGAATTCGGAGGGGGAAGCGAACTGTTTCTCCAGCTGTGAATAAGCGAGCTCTACATCTTCCGTTGACGGCTCGGGATACGTTGCGGCGGCGGCTTCGCCTCGCACGAGCCACTGGTCTTCGAGTTCGCGGAGCAGCTCGGCCCGCGATTTCGACTGGCCGTCCACGAGCGTCTGAAAAGCGCCGAGCTCGCGCACTTCGCTTTCGGTGAGGACGTCGTCGTCGATGCGAGCGGCAATGCCATCGACGGTTTGGGAACTGCCCGCCGCGGACGGAGAGGCGGGGATAATGGTGGAATACGACGCGTTCTGCGCCTTCGCAGAGCTCGCCGCCAGCGCTTGCAGCAATATCGCCATCGCGAGCATGAGGATTTTTTCGCGCATCAGAACACCGGCCCGATGTTGAAGGAAAATTGAAAATGGGGCAGGCGGAAGATATCCGTCACGTTTGTGGTGGCATTGGTCGCCTGGTATTGCGCGGGGTTGATCTGGTAGCCGAAATCGAGGGTCACCGGGCCCACCGGCGTCGGGTAGCGCAATCCGATTCCTATGGTGTGGGAGAAGTAACCAATGTCGGTTAGCGAGGGCGGTTTCCAGGCGAGCGAGATGTGATGGATGTCGCGGAATACGTTGCCGGCGTCGTAAAAGATGGCTCCTCCCAGGCGGCTTCCGGCGATGGAGAATCTCGTCGGGAAATGCAGTTCCTGATTGAAGGCCAGCAGCGCCAAGCCGCCGATGGGAAATCCGGTGCAGGGATCGCGGGGACCGGCCTGGTTCAGACCGAATCCGCGCAGCGATGTTCCGCCTCCCGCGAAGAAGCGCTCCGGGAGCGGTACGATTTCTCCCGAAGGCGTGGAACTCGTGGTGTTGCACGACGTCGAAATGCCGCTGCTGGTGTTGCCGAAGGGCTGCTCCACGCCAAAGCGCAGCGAGCGCGCGAACACGAATTCGCGGCCGAAGGAAGTGAAAGTCGAGTTTTGGAACGAGCCGCGAAAGAAATCCGCGCCCGATCCCAGTGCGGTGGAGGCGATGCTGGCGTCCACTGTGTTGAAGTTCCCGTGTTTGGCGTCGCTCGGATTGTCGCGGCGGTCGCGCGCGTAGGTGACGTCGAACCCGGACACCAGGGTCGGCTGGCTGATGAGCGGAATCTCTTCCTCCTGAATGGTGTCGGCGATTTGCGCGACTTCGACGCGCCGGTAAAAATAGCGGTAGAGCAGGGAACTGGAGGGGGAGAGCTTCTCCACGAGTTGCACGGCTCCCTCGTAGCGGGTGGAGGTAAACGTGTTGACGTCCTGTGTTTTATCCGCGAAGCCGGTGAGCTGCAGACTCAGGCTTTTCTTGGTGAGCAGATTGTCCGCCGTGTAGGTGAGCGCGGCGCGATACTGCAGCGTGCTGGCGCGGGCGCGGAAGGAAAGCGTCTGCGCCCGGCCGAACATGTTCGATCGCGCGATTTCAAAAATTCCGCGCGGGCTGGCGCCGATGGTGGTGCCGTTGGGGTTGGTGCTGCCTCCGGCAAGGGTCTGCACCTCGAATCCGAAGCCGTAGCCGATGGTGTAACGCCGGCCTTCCTCGGTATCGACCACCACCACTTTGAATGGGTCCGCGCCATTGGGATTCTGCGGCGCGAGCTGCACCCGATTGAACACGCCCAGATTGTAGAGCCGCCGCTGCGTGTCCACGATGTCGCCTTCCCTGAGCGGTTCTTCGGGTTTGATGGTGACTTCCCGCCGGATAATGCCCGGCCGCGTGAACTGGTATCCCGTGAGCAGAACCTTCGACACCTCGATGCGCGTTCCCTCCGTGATGTGGTAGGTGACGTTCATCTGATTTGGATTGGGCGCGGGCGTCACTTCCTCCTGAAAGCGCGCCTCGGGAAACCCTTCGTTGTAGTAGAGCGCCAGGACGTTATTGCGGTCGCTTGCGATGCCCGCTTCGGAATAGGGCTGGCCCGAGGTCGATCCGACCACGTTCTGGAGTGTCTCGGTGACGATCGCGTGGTTCCCATCGATCTTCAGATCGGCGATGCGGGTCTGCGGCCCTTCCACGACCTGGAAGGTCACAAAGAGATGGTTTCTTTTGCCTAGGTAGTTGTCATCCACCGCGGAGGTTACCTGCACGTCGCGAAAGCCGTTCGAAAGATACAACGCGCGGATGGAATCGCTATCGTCGCGGAGCAGTTGCTGGCTAAAGCGCCCGTTGGATTGGAACGCCGCCGTCTGGATGGTGAGTCGTTTGGCGAGCAGGCCGTTGCCGAAGTATTTGTTGCCCTTGAATGCGATGCCTAACACGCGAAAGCGCCCGCCACGCGAGACTTCGTAGGAGATCACCTGTTCGTTGCGGCCGTCCGGACCCTTCTCCGCTTGGGAGGTCACCTCGACATCCGCGTTGAAGTATCCTTGCCGCTGGAGATAGTCGCGGATGTTGCGGCGCCCCTCCTGCAGAAGGTCGTCGTCCACCGCGCCTTCGGCATAGATCGGAAGCAATTTGCGGCGCTGGCCGGCCCTGATGCGCGCTCCGCTGAGCTCGACGCGTATCCGCGGACCGGCGGTTACCGAGAACGTCAGCGGCACGCGATTAGATTTTTCGTCGTACGCTCCCGGTGTGATCACGCTGCCGGCGCCCAGGTAACCCTGGCCAACCAGAAATTGCTTCACGCGCTGCGCCGCGCGTGTGAGCCGCGCCGAAGTCATTTCATTCTTGCTGGTGAGTTTGGTGCGGCGGATGAGTTCCTGATTCGAATAGGTGGTCTGGTTGGTGACGTCGATTGCGCCGATGCGCGCGCGCGGGCCCGAATCGATGTGGATCGTCACGTCGATCTGGCGCGTGTCTTCGCGGGGTTGCAGCGAATAAGTCACTTTGGCGAGAAATGAACCGTCATTGTGCAGGGTATCTTCCAGGCGCCCGATCGCTTCACGCAGGGAACTTTCGCGGAATGGTTCGCCCAGGTTCAGGCGCAGCGCGGCCAGAGCCGCCGCCTCGCTGGGAGGCTCCTTGAGTCCCTCGATATGAACCAGGTTATTGTAGTAGTTGCGCCTGACTACGAAATCCACGGCGACGCCATTTCCTTCGTTCGTTGTCGCAACGCGAATGTCGGAGAAATCGCCCATGGCGTAGAGTTTTCGAAGGCTTTGGCGTTCCACATCGAAATCAAAGGGCTTTCCCGGAGCGAGCGCCAGTGGGGGTATCCTTTCTTCCACGTTTTTGCCGGATTCGTCGACAACGCGAATTTGCGTCACCGGCCGTCCTTCGACCTGCGCGCTGGGACCTGCCGTTTGCTGCGCCATGGCGGGTGCGCTGGCGGCCAAATGGCAGGCCATTGCTCCTGCGACGCAGGCGACGATTCGCGCGACCGCGCAGGCTTTCTGGAACTGCCGTTTACCCGTTGTTTTCATGCGCCTAAGGTGAGAGCAAAGGTTAGCACAGCCGCG
>JBEKTG010000202.1:0-6371 GCA_049516275.1 Candidatus Acidiferrales bacterium | reverse complement strand
GGGTCCAGCTTTCGCACTCGAAGAAAAGCATTGAAGCAAGAGGGCGGATCAGCTGGACGAGCGGCCTTCGCAAGACCGCGGGGCTCGAATTTGTCGGGCTTTCGCCGGAGGCTCGCAGCCTTTTGCGCGAATGGGTAGCGATGGAAACCCCAGCGGGCGACTTGATCGAGGAGATGACCTCGCCCATCGAGAAAGGCTCCCTCGAAGCCGCGGCGCCGCCTCCTCCAACGGAAGCAGCGAAATTGGACTTGAAACGCGGATTCGCTTTGTCGCCGGCTGAAAAGCCAGGCAAGCTCACGGAATCGCTGTCGGTGGCGAAGGAAGAAGTCGCCGAACGTTTTCCCCTGCGCCGGACGTATCGCCCCTTAACTGATATCGACGCCATTCCTGCTCCCCCTGTGTTGTCAGTTCCGGCCGCGCCGGCCGAACCCGCGGTGAATGTACCGGTGGCGGCAACAGCGCCGTCCGCACCGCAAGCCGCCGAGGCTGACTCACCTGGCTTGCTGCATCCTTCCGCGTCCTTGCCGGACGACCGCTTTGGGTTCAGGCAACTTCGCGGACTGCCGGGCTCGCTGGCGGCCACCCCTCCGGAGGACCGCTGGAAAATGGCGAAGCTGGTGGCCATTTTTGCGGGAGTGTCTCTGGCCGCGGGCTGGTTTGCCGGACACGGCGCGTTGCATGGGAAGTTCGGTAAAGCCGCGAAGGAAACCTCCAATTACGCTGTTGCGGCCGAAAATCCCGAAGTGGCGCCTCCGGGCAAACCAAACATCTCCAACATCGAAGTCGTCGATTTGAATAACCAGCATTGGCTGATCCCGATGCAAGGTCCACTGGGACCGTCGCGGTCTCCAGCCGGGCAAGGCTCGAGCAGCGCTTCGGGGCAACTCCAAAGGAGCCAATTGAAATCGGACGTCCCGCTGCCGACACCCGAGCATGCGAAAAACCAAGTCACCGGCGGCGAGGATAAGGCGAGCAGCCCCTTGCTGAATCCCACTTCCGGCGGCCCGGAAAGCGTCTTGTCCGGGAGCGCCGCATCCAATTCGCAACCGCTAGTTCCACTTCCGACCCCGGCAGCAGCTGCTGATGATCCGGAAGCCAAGAACCTGCGGTCGGGCGAATTAATCCACCGCGTTGACCCTGTCTATCCCCCCAGCGCGCTGGCACAGGGCATCGAAGGCACGGTCACGCTGTATGCCGTGATAGCCTCTGACGGCACAGTGAAAAATTTGCAATCGCTCGATGGTCCCCCCGCGTTGGTTCCTGCGGCATTGGCCGCGGTTCGGCAGTGGCGTTACAGCCCAAGCCTTCTCAACGGACGGCCGATTCAAACGGAGAGGCAGATCAAGATCCACTTCGAGCTCTCTCCGCCCCCGCAGTAGCTTCCATTCCTCGTCGTAACCGTCCGCCTAAACTCCCACCCTGTTTCTACCGATAGTTTCAATGAGTTCCCTTATGTCTGAATTGGAAAGTTCCGAGATATTTCGCGTGGTTCTGGAGAACCTCCAGACGGGAGTCTACTTCGTGGACCGTGACCAGAAGATTCTCTTCTGGAACCAGGGCGCGGAGAAGATTACGGGCTATCTGCGGCAGGAAGTGGTCGGATGCTTTTGCCGGGACAATATCCTGGCGCTCGGCGACGGCAATAAGAGTGTGCTGGCTGACGCAGCCGAGTCGATCACCGGGGTGCTGCGTGATGGGAAGGCGACAATCTCCGAAGTATCGCTTCGGCACAAGGAGGGGCATCGAATTTTCGTCCGGCTGCGTGCTGTTCCAATTCGAAACGCCCATGGCACGATCATTGGCGCCGCCGAGAGTTTCGACGAAAGCCTGTCCGCATCCGATTGGGACCGCCGCCAGAGACGACTCGCCGATTATGGCTGCCTGGATGAAACGAGCGGAGTCATGAGCAAGGGTGTGACGCTGGCGCACCTTCGCGAAAATCTGGCCACCTTCGCGGAGCACCGTGTGCCTTTCAGCATTCTCTGCATTGAAGTGGACCAGATGGACCACATGCGGGCGACCTATGGCCTGGCGGTGCTGGGCTCTATCCTGCACGTGGTGGGGCAGACGATTGAAAACAGCCTGCGGCCTACCGATTTTCTCGGGCGCGTTGCGGAGAATCGTTTTCTCGCGATCCTCACCGAATGCGGCCCCGCAGACATCGAAAAGACAGCCCGCCGCGTGAAGAAAATGGTCAGCACATCGGAAATCAAGTGGTGGGGCGATGAGTGGTCGGTAACGGCTTCGTTTGGGGGTGCCACCGTTCAGACGGGCGACACCTGCGAATCCGTGCTAGAACGCGCCGAAAAATCGCTCGCCGAAAGCATCGCGTCGGGCGGAAACCACGTCCACGTCGCGGCCTGAAATCTGGCGTCACCGGAGGCGTTTTTCGGATGTTCACGATTATTGGAGTTGTCGTTGTATTCGGCGCGGTTCTTGCGGGCTACCTGATGGAAAAAGGCCCGCTGGCGGTGCTCATCCAGCCGGCCGAGCTGATTATCATCCTGGGCGCGGCGATCGGAACCGTGCTGATTGCGAATCCTCTGCACATCCTCACAAAAATTGGCGGAGGCATTGCCGGTGTCTTCGGCAGCTCTCCGTTCACGAAGCAGCGCTATCTCGATTCGCTCAAGATGATGTACGAGATCTTTGGCCGCGCGAGGCGGGATGGAATGATGGCGCTGGAGGCCGACAGCGATGCCCCGGACAAGAGCGTGGTCTTCTCGAAGTATCCTGCGTTCCTCAAGGACCATCACGCACTGGCGTTTGTCTGCGACTCGATTCGCATGGCCTCCGGCGGAAGTATCGAGCCTTTCGATGCCGACCAGATGATAGAGCTCGACATGGATGTGCACCATCACGAAGCGACGCTGCCGGTCGCGGCATTGTCGACCATGGCCGATTCGCTTCCCGGATTGGGGATCGTCGCGGCCGTGCTCGGCGTGGTGATCACCATGGGCGCTCTGGGAGGGCCGCCGGAGGAAATCGGCAAGCATGTGGCGGCTGCGCTGGTGGGAACGTTTCTGGGCATCCTGATGTGCTACGGGCTGGTGGGGCCGATTGCCGCGAATATGGCGAAAACGGCGGACGAAGAGCATGCGTATTACAACGTGCTGCGCGTGCTGATTATCGCGTTCATGAAGGGATCGGCGCCCGTGCAGGCGGTGGAATTCGGACGGCGCGCGATTCCGGGCCACGTTCGCCCGTCGTTTCAGGAGACCGAAAAGTTCATTCGCGAGAAGTCAGCCGCACCGGCCGAGGCGGCTGCTGCCTAGAAACTCCGCTGTCTGTGCGCAAATCATATGGCTGCCAAACCGATCATCGTCATCAAAAAGAAGGGCGGCCACGGCGGGCATCATGGCGGCGCGTGGAAAGTCGCCTACGCCGATTTCGTGACGGCGATGATGGCGCTTTTCATCGTTCTCTGGCTCTTGAACAGCAGCAAGAAAATTCAGGACGCCGTCGGCGGCTACTTTCGCGATCCTCATGGGACGGCGGACAAGGCCGGCAAGGATATCATCGGCTCGGCGGGAGGGTCGATCGTCCCGCATGACAATATGGAACAGCTCAAGAAGCAATTGGAGAAGGCTATCAGCGGCGTCCCCAATTTCGACAAACTGAAAAGCCACATCGAAATGACAGTCACTCCGGAAGGCTTGCGTATCGAGCTTCTGGAAGCCGACTCGGCCCACGGAACATTTTTCGAGAGCGGAAGCCCGAAGCTCAGTTCCGACGGCCAGGACATTGTCGTGGTTCTCGCGCAACAGCTGGGGAAGCTGCCGAACAAGCTCACGGTCGAAGGCCATACGGACGCGAAGCCCTACGCAAACTCGAGCGCCTACGGGAACTGGGAGCTCTCCGCGGATCGCGCAAATTCGGCGCGCCGCCTCATCCAGCAAAATGGCGTGCAGCCTGACCAGGTGATGCAGGTGCGAGGCTACGCGGATCAGAAATTACGCAAGCCCGATGCTCCGCTGGACCCGTCCAACCGGCGCATATCGCTGATCGTCCATTATCTCGATACGCCGGAGGGCAAGAAGCAGGATTTCAGCGGGCTCACCGGCGCGACTGCCGCTTCGTCCGCTCCAGTTGCGGCATCTGCTGCCCAAGAGCGCGCTCCTCTTCAACTCGGCCCTTCCCACCACTGAGCCGCCTCCTTTAGCAACGCTAGACATGCGAAATCCTCGTTCATTCAGCCTTAATGGAAGAACGGTAGCTTCCTGTAGCGGGGATTCGGTCGAGCCATGCGACGGGTCGAATTGATAGTCTGCTAGGATGAGCTTGTGAGCCCCGATGTGCCAGGCCGCGACGGCGCCCGAATCCTCACAATGAATCGCGGCTCGTCGAGCTTGAAAGCTGCGATCTACCGGGCGGCCGCGGACGAGAAACTGGAGCTGTCCATTCAAGTGGGCCGCGCGGACTCCTCCAGCGGCCATGTCACCATCACCGATGCCGGCGGGAAATCATTGCTGGATACCGCAGTTGGGCATGGTGATTCTGACGCGGCCTTAAACGTCGTGTTCGACTGGTTGGAAAAACAAGGCTACCTCGGGGACATGGCTGCGGCGGGGCACAGAATCGTACATGGCGGCGCAAGATTCACGAAGCCTGAGCGCGTGACGCCTGATTTTCTGACAGAGCTTGAGACGCTGGTGCCGCTCGATCCCGATCACCTGCCCGAAGCAATCGCGGGAATTCGGTTTATCTCGCAAAAGCTTCCGGAGCTTCCTCAAATCGCGTGCTTCGATACTGCCTTCCACACCGGGCTTCCCACCGTAGCCCGCATGTACGCTATTCCGCGCAGCCTTTACGAGGAAGGCATCCGGCGCTACGGCTTTCACGGGCTTTCCTACGAATACGTCCTGCAGCAACTGCGCGCGATGGACGGCGGCCTGGCCGAGGGACGCGTGATCATTGCGCATCTGGGCAATGGCGCCAGCATGGTGGCCCTCCGCGGAGGCAAGAGCGTGGACACCTCGATGGGCTTTACTCCACTCGAAGGGCTGGTAATGGGCACGCGCTCGGGCGACGTGGATCCCGGGGCGCTCATTTATCTGCTGCAGCAGGGAAAAATGTCTCCCGGGGAACTGGGCGAGCATCTAAACAAGCGCTCGGGACTGCTGGGGGTTTCCGGTTCGAGCGAAGACATGCGCGATCTGCTGGAGAAATCGCCTGGCGATGCTCACGCGGCCGAAGCCGTCGAACTATTTTGTTATCGCGCCAGGAAATATATCGGAGCTTATGCGGCAGCCCTGGGCGGACTCGATCTGCTCGTCTTCACCGGCGGCATCGGCGAACACGCAGCTCCGGTGCGCGACAAGATCTGCGCAGGACTGGAATTTCTCGGCATTCAACTCGACCCTCCACGCAACCACTCCAACGCACCGCTCATTTCACGCACGGACGCCGCAGTGAAGGTGCGCGTCATCGCAACCAATGAAGACCTGATGATCGTCCGGCACGTTCGCGCCGCGCTTGGCTGGGCCTGACCGAATTCCCGAGGTGGCCATGTTCCTATTCGATCCGAAGTTGTCTTCAGCCGTAGAAGTATCGCAAGCGCCTCCAAAGGAGGCGGAGCCACCCATCGCGGGACCGCTCTCACCGGAACTGCTCGATAAAATGCACCGCTACTGGCAGGCGGCGAATTTCCTTACGGTCGGGCAAATCTACCTGCAGGAAAATCCTCTGCTCCGCGAGCCGCTTCTCAAAGAGCACATCAAGCCGCGCCTGCTCGGACATTGGGGAACTTCCACGGGCTTGAGCTTCATCTACGTGCATCTCAACCGGCTGATCAACGAGAAACAGGTCAGCGTCCTATATATCGCCGGCCCGGGGCATGGAGGGCCCGCCCTCAACGCAAATTCCTACCTGGAGGGAACCTACTCCGCTGTCCACCAGGAAATCACGCAGGATACCGCCGGCATCCGGCGCTTTTTTCGCGAATTTTCCACTCCGGGCGGAGTGCCCAGCCACTGCGGCCCGCATCTTCCGAATTCGATTCACGAGGGCGGAGAACTCGGCTACGCGCTGCTGCACGCCTTTGGAGCCGCGTTCGATAATCCGGATCTGCTCGTCGCTTGCGTGGTCGGCGACGGCGAAGCGGAAACCTGCCCGCTCGAGGGAAGCTGGAAATCGAATCGCTTCCTCAATCCCGCGCGCGACGGCGCTGTGCTCCCGATCCTTCATCTGAATGGCTACAAGATTTCCGGCCCCACCGTCGAAGCTCGCACCCAGGACGCAGAGCTGACCCAGCTCTATGTCGGGCACGGATACAAGCCGTACATTGTCGCGGGGGACGATCCGCTTTCGATGCACCAGAGATTTGCCGCCGCGCTGGACACGGCGTACGCAGAAATCCGCGCCATCCAGGA